>JAYUOQ010000364.1:0-3363 GCA_043760685.1 Armatimonadota bacterium
GTCTCAGGGTTTTCTTCTAGAAGAGCGACCTGATTGATTAGGCTAATCATGGCTTCATCGGCCGCAGCTTGAATTTGAGGCGCTAGGTTAGTTGACCGACCCTTGGAATCCTTTGACAACTTTAATAATCCTGCGATACGGTTATAGTCCGCGCATCCTTCTTCCAATAACTCAGCACTTTTTGCGTTCAATACATTGCTTGCCGTCTTGATTCCAACAACACTCTGCCACCAAACTCCCCAAGGATTGGCGTTTTGAGTCTGCAAGGCACTCTGATCGTGCCATCCGATGTGTTGGCCAATCTTATAGAGAAGCTTTCGACCGCTACTAGATATCCGGACCTCAGGACGAACTATTTGTTTACTGCGCTTACCAAAAATAAAAGTCAGTCCAAACGAAGCAATTCCGACCGTACCGAAAATGATTGGGAGGACTTTTGGAAAGCCAGGAACCGTAACCGCGAGGATCAGAAATACGAGGGTAGCAAGGAGTTGAGACCCTCCAATTATGGCAAGGGCGAGTTTCCAGTTACCCCCGGGGTTGCCAATTAACCAGGCACCTTTTGACCAAAAAAATCGGTCGATGCTCGAGTGCCCCAGGTTGTCCTGCATCTCCGGTAAGTTAACTCCAAGATTCGCTTTGAGCGACTCCCGCACTCGATCATGAATTCTTGATCCTCTATTCATATTCAAAAACCTATACGGCGAGTCTTTTCATTCGGATGCAAGGTACGTCCACTTGACCCAGCTGTTTGATCAAATGCTCCTGGTCAACAAATCCGAATCGAAGGTAAAAGCTATGAGCATTGTTTGATGCGATGAGCTCAATCTCTTTCTCTTCAAAATTCGAAAGAACGGCATGCATCAATGTGGAACCCACTGCTTTCCGACCCGAGTCAGCAGCTACATAGAGATGTTCGAGCTTCGTATTTGACCAAGAGGCAAAACCCATAACACGGTCATTAATCTCCGCGACAATGAAAGCAAATTCAAGTATTCGAGTTGACCAAGAGTCAGCCTCTACCGCGTTCTCCCATGCGCGCTTTTGCTCCTGGTCATAGAAAGAGTCATCGATATTCCAGATGGCAGAAACGAAGATTTGATGCAAAGCAGGCGCATCTTCTGGCTTTGCATCGCGAATGGTTAATCCAATTGCCGTTTCCACCAGTTAACTATCTCCTGAAGGCGATGCATCCGAAGGTCGGCGGGACCATTTCGACTCATTCCATGAGACGTGTTCTTTGGATACCGTACAAATCTGGTCTCAATGCCTTGCATTTTGAGGGCAATAAATACTTGCTCGCTTTGTTCAATGTTGCAACGCAGATCTCCCTCGCTATGAATGATGAGAGTCGGAGTCTTCACATTGGTAAAGTACGCAATCGGCGACTGATCCCAAAGTCCTTTGATTTCTTCCAACGATCCCCATGCGCACCCTTTAAAGTAACCATCTTTGTTAACAGGAAAGTCGCTGTTGCCAGCCATGCTTACCATGTTCGATACGCACCGGTCCGTGATAGCAGCTTTGAAATCGTGGGTATGCCCAATTGCCCAGTTCGTCATGTAGCCGCCGTAGGATCCACCCATGATGCCGAGCTTGGCGTTGTCTATGTAAGGCTGGGCTTTCATCCAAGCCGTCGCGGTTTGGACATCGATCCAGTCCTTGTTGCCCCAATCACCCTTTATTGCGTTGCAATGAGCTTCTCCGTAGCCTTTCGATCCGCGCGGGTTCGTGTAGACCACAACGTAGCCCTGGGCGGCAAGTAGCTGGAATTCTTGGAAGAACACCCAACCGTATTGGGCGTGCGGTCCACCATGAACTTCCAATACTGCAGGGTAAGTTCTCGTTGCATCAAAATCAACAGGTTTCAGAACCCATGTATGGACTTTGGCACCATCAGGGGAATCGAGGTAGATACCCTCTGGTGACGAAAGGGCAACTTCATTTGACCAATTCTGATTGAAGTTCGTCAATTGCTTAGATTGACCAGACTTTGTATCGATGAGGGTCAATTCAGGAACCGTTGTCGGGTCTCCGTAGATCGCAGGAACTGTAGTGGAATTTGCATTAATATTGCCAAGAAAGTAATTGCACTTTCCACTGGTAATCAGTCGAATTTCACCCGAATTTGCGTCGATGAACCCAAGGTGAGATTCGCCCTGCCAACCAAATTGCGCGTACAAGCCGCTGCAGTCGGCTGCCCAGTACATAATCGCACCGTAGCCCGACTCTTTGGTATCGCTAAGCGTGGAGACACCAAGATCGTAGTCGGTATCAGGAGTCAAGCTTGCAAACCCTGACCCATCGGGACGGACCTTATAAAGTCGAGTATTGAGGGCTCCCCATGGGTCATCAATACTATCGTTTCCGGCAAATGCCAGCCAATTACCGTCTGGCGACCATCGAACTGACTCTTTATTGCCTTTAGGCAAACCAGGGACCATCGTTTCATTGCCTTGGAGGTCAATGAGATAAATTTGGCCGTTTGGCTTCTCTACGAACGGCTCCTTTTCGGCTGACCGGACAACTGCTATTCGGTCAGAATTTGGACTCCATGAAAGGCCATATTCGCCGTGAGCACTTTTGTCGCACAGCAACGTAACGTCTCCTGACGCTGCATGAAGAAGATACAGATGGTGTCTTTGCTCACCGAAATATCCGTCTCCGTCCAACCGGTACCAAGTTGTTTCGAAAGCAAGCGGAGCATCGCTTAGTCCTTTTTCTTTTCGATCAGCAATTGCCTTTTCCGTGAAATCTGGATGGGTCTTTCGATGGGTAAACGCAACGTACTTTCCATCCGGAGACCACTCATATCCACCAATCGATCCTTCTTCAAGTTTGGTTATTTGCTTTGCTTCGCCAACTTCTGGCAAGACAAAGAGTTGGT
This sequence comes from Armatimonadota bacterium, assembly GCA_043760685.1. Lineage (GTDB taxonomy): Bacteria > Armatimonadota > Fimbriimonadia > Fimbriimonadales > Fimbriimonadaceae > Fimbriimonas. The sequence continues at coordinate 2,888 of JAYUOQ010000364.1, forward strand.
CGCCAGTGGTTCCGCGACCGGAAGTGAAACTGACCGACTTTCCACTCGGCACCCACCGACCGGCACCGCAGGTTTTGTCTCCTTGAGTGAGCTGTTGCACATTGCCGCTAAAATCAACCAGGTGTAAGTGGCTAATCGCCTTGTTCTTGTCGTTGATCGTCTTGATACCGAACAGAATTAGTTCTTCCGTGACATGAATCTGCGGATCCCCGACCAACTTGAATTTGGTCAGATCTTCAATCGTAATCGCGCGCTTTAACATTTGCGCGAAGTTTACTTAGTTGAATGACCTGTTAACCCTTCGGAGGAGCTTTTGATACGTCTTTCGGTACGCCAGGAGTCTGAGCGTCCTTGGTCAGTTTCGGATCAACTTTCACCGCTCCGGTTGGTTCCCAAAGAGTTGCTTCGAGGGAAGGCATAGATGGCTTGGTTACATCAAGCTTTTCAATTCGAGAGTAGATCGCTCCATTCTTACG
>JAYUOQ010000365.1:0-3341 GCA_043760685.1 Armatimonadota bacterium
ATCGATAACTGTTGAATTGGTACAGACCGTCAACCGATCCGGTGGCAAATGTTTGACCGCCAAATTGGGTCGCACCGCCTAATTGGCCGGTTCCTTTGATCCTGAGCGGAGCATAAAGTAACTTCCACTGAGATCCGTTAGGAGTCGAATAGATGAGTGTTGTTCGCCCCACCAACTTTCCATCACCACCGAAGAGATCGCGTAAATTGACTACCGATCCACCAGGGTTCGGTACCTGAGCGTAGTTGTATCGGGTGCTGATGCTCCCTAACTCAAATTCAACGGTCCATTTCTTGTCATCGGATGCATTTGCGTTGGTTAGCATTAACAAAGGCAAAATCGTGGCAAAAACTGACCGTGGGGACATAGGTTTATATACGCTGCTGAAGCAAAAAGTATCTCGTTTAAGACTGATGAAGAACCTGTTTCTCACAATCGAATAAACTAATAGCCGTGGGTGAACAGAAAAAGCTGAATATCGCCCACGTCACGAGCGCGACCAACTTGGTTTACGGTGCCGTTCACAGTATGATGACCCTGGCCGAGGCTCAGCGAGGTACCGGTCATGCGGTCCAATTCGTGACCTTCAAAGGCAAACCGTTCAACGACGAGCTACAAAAACTAGGCTGGAACCACACGCCTTTCAGGGTCCGATTCAAGATCGATCCAATTGCTGTTATTCAGATGGTTCGCTTCTTCAAGCGCGAAAAGATCGACATCGTTCATACCCACCTGTCGACGTCGTCGGTCAATGGTTGCCTCGCTGCACGACTGGCAAAAATTCCTTGCGTGGCAACCGTCCATGGCATGAGTGGCAAGCTCAGCTTTACCTTCGCAGACCACATGATCGGCGTATCCCAAGGCGTTCGGCAGCACCTTGTTTCCCAGGGTGTCGCCGAAAGTCGAGTTACTGCAGTCTATAACGGTGTTGCTCTACCCAACGATTTGTTGTCGAAGTCCGAAGCCCGGATTAAGTTCGGCATTCCGAGCCATGCGATTGCTTTTGGAACGGTTGCTCGATTGACTCCCATGAAGGGAATCGAATACTCCTTGCGCGCCTTCGCCCTGATCCAAAGGTCGATGCCCAATTCAGTTTATGTTTTGGTAGGCGACGGAGACTCAATTGATGAGTATAGGAGCTTGGCCAAGGAACTCAATATCGATGAGAAAGTCATATTTCTGGGCTATCAAGCAAAAGTATTCGATCCGTTGGCGGCATTGGACATCTTTCTATTTCCGAGCCTCAAGGAAGCAATGGGGATTTCAGTTGTTGAAGCCCTTGCCGTTGGTTTGCCAGTCATTTCCACCAATGTTGGCGGCCTGCCTGAAGTTGTTTCGGCAAACGTCGGTTCCTTGGTTCCTCCAAAAGACTTCGAAGCTATCGCTCACGAAGCAATTGCGATGGCAATCGGCGACCTCGCCCAACTCTCGCTTGCAGCGAAGGATCGGGCAAGAGTGTTGTTCAGTGTAGAAAGCATGCTCGATGGAACAAATCGAGTTTATGAGCAGTTGCTCAAGCTAAAATAACACATTCAACAAGAACTCCTTGCCTGGTACAAACTTCACAAACGCGATCTGCCTTGGCGCCGAACGAAAGATCCTTACGCAATTTGGATCAGCGAGATCATGCTCCAGCAAACCCAAATTGCTACTGGACTTCCTTACTACGAACGTTGGATGGCTCGATTCCCAACTGTCGAATCCCTTGCCTCAGCCGAGGAGGAACAAGCGATGGCAATGTGGCAGGGACTCGGCTACTATCGTAGGTGCCGAATGTTGCACCAAGGAGCAAAACAGGTTGCGGCTACGGGATTCCCAAAAACTTTCGAAGAGTGGCTCGCTCTGCCCGGCGTAGGCAAATACACTGCGGCGGCGATAGCCAGTATCTGTCTTGATGAACCAACCGCAGTCGTAGACGGCAATGTTGAGCGAGTTTATGCTCGGATGAAATGCGATCCGTCAATCGGTTCTAAGTTAAAGACAAATACTTGGCTCTGGGCGGACGACCAAATGGTTCCGGAACTGCCAGGGGATTGGAATCAAGCAGTGATGGAGCTTGGGGCTACGGTTTGTAAACCAACAAAACCTCTTTGCCCAATTTGTCCAGTTCGTCAGTATTGTTTGGCTTTCCAAATAAATCGGGTCACCGAGTTTCCCTCTCCCAAACCAAAGCCAATTACGATCAGATACGGTGAAGAACTGATTATTCCCTTGTTCGAGAATGAAGTTGGATTTGTAGCCTCCCATGACCTTAAGTGGTGGAAAGGACTAAGTTTGTTACCACTTTCTTCTACTTTTGAACACAATGACTTAAAGGTCGATGCAGAGTATCTTGGCGAAATTCACTACACGGTAACTAATCATAAAATCACGGCTTTGGTCAGCTTTGTACGGTTCCAGGAGAAGCCCGAAGGGCTCACATGGGTAGATCAGGATCAGCTCGAAAAGGTGCCATTGCCAGCCCCACACCGAAAAGCTATTCGACTTCTTTACAAGACCTGAATGGTAATTGTATTGGCGGCATCAACTGTTTGCGGAGGGCCGTTTCGACTTGGCCTTCCTTGCATTAAGTTCAGTTCTAATGACACTCGAAAATCAGTTGATATCACTACTTTCCCTGGGTTTCGTGGATCAACTCTATTGACCAATGCGGCTAAATTGTTGGTTGGTCTTCCGGGTTGCACCCTCTGACTTGTGGTTCCTGCCTGTTGAGTTGCCGGAGTCGAGGAACGCAAATATGAAATTGCGGCGTTTTGGAGTCCAGTGAAAGTTGCGAGGTTTAACCGAGTTGAGGTCCCTTTGTAGGCAAAGGTCTGCTCAACGAGTTGATCATTCATTTGGGTAATAGCCTGACCTAAAAGGGTCAATCCTGCAGTAAGAGATTGCTTTGAGTTGGATTGTGCCGGTTGAGCGCTGTCTTGGAATTCTTGATAGTCAGAATAGGAGCCTCCCGAAAATTGGACATTTGCACCGGATGGGGTTTTTCCTGCATCCACACCTTTTTGAGCTAAAACGAGGAGTTTCGAAACGCTCGTTCGAAAGTTGTTAGCGTCAAAGGCAATATTGTAGGATTTCGGATCTGTTACCAATTTGCCCGAGAGTCCTCTTGCCAATGCCTTGGCAAAATCTGATGACGGCATATCTTTTGCCATCATTGCAAGGGGAAAGTCACTACCGTTGTCAAACGTATAGTAAGGCGAAACCATGATTCTCCGAGGAAGATCAAGGTTCATCAAGCTATTCACTTTGATCGCTTCACCAGGCTTGGTTTCAAAGGTAATTAGGTTGCCTTTGATAGCTGATTGAGGAATTGAAACTTCCTTGTACGCAGATTTTGCAGG
>JAYUOQ010000366.1:0-8687 GCA_043760685.1 Armatimonadota bacterium
GGTCAATCCGTGAACTTGAGACCCTCATGGAGATTGCAACTGAACTTGGATTCATAGAGAATTGTGAAGGCGAGGTTTCAAAACTCCAGCAGCTTGCGAAAATGATTTCGAGCCTGGTCACAACATTGAAAGGCTGAAAGCCGAAAGCTATTAAAGTGGTGGGCCCGAGGGGACTTGAACCCCTGACCGAACGGTTATGAGCCGCCCGCTCTGACCACTGAGCTACAGGCCCACATCGTTATCAGAAGCTAATAAGATACCGCACTCGTGCCTCCTTACGCTGTAATCGATACGGCGACCCCGAAACTTACGAATCAAATCTTGACAATTACCCATAAGATCATTCCGCTTGAAATTTGCTGAACAACAAAATTTTAAGAGGGCTATTTAGGCCCGAAGGGTCGTTGTTTGTCAGCCCAGGTCGCAGGAGCAATTGAACGCCGATAGCGTTCAATTGCTCCGTGGGCCCGGGTAAGAAATCGAAAATATCCCTTCCACGGTCGCTCGATCTGGGCGATTTATTTATGTCGTCCTACTCACCTTTGCCCTGATCAAAGTGAGCGACCCCGCCAACGGCGCCCAAAAGAAGTTTCCTCGAATCCACCCAATTTAGTCACACCCCGACACTCGTTCCAACAACAATCCCAAAGGGCACTCCCGCCAAGTAAACTATATGCTTGCTAAGAACCAAGCTTGCCGAACTTTTCCGTGCCATCATCTCCGAACTTATCGGCGAGGGGCGGCTTCCTGCTGAAGTTCTTCAGATACCAATCGAAATCAGCGACCCAAAGAACCCCGAGCACGGAGACTTTGCGTGTAACTTCGCCCTCGCAGCTTCAAAGGCTTCGGGAATGAACCCACGCGCCCTTGGCGAAGCCCTCGCCGAGAAGCTAAATGCTAACTATTCGTCAACCATCTCAAGTGTCGAAGTCGCGGGTCCGGGTTTCATCAATCTTCGTCTCCATCCCGAGTTCGTTGCCGGATACGTTGAAACGGTTCTGACTCCCGATTTCAAACTTGAATCCGCATCGCGAGCACCCACGCCGCTCAAGATCAATGTCGAATTCGTCTCCGTTAATCCCAACGGACCAATCACGATCGGTTCCGGTCGTGGCGCCGCTTACGGCTCTACCCTTTGCAAAGTCCTCGAAGCGGTCGGACACACTATCCACCGCGAATACTACATTAATGATGGAGTCAATAGCGAACAGATGCGCCAGTTCGCTGAGTCGGTCAAGGCAATCATCGAAGGGCGACCCGTTCCCGACAAGGGCTATAAGGGAGACTACGTCCATGACGTTGCAGAAAAGATCGCGACCAAAGACCAAACAATCGATTGGTACCAAGGGCTATCTCAAAAGCTCATGCTCGACGCCCAAAGAACCGTGCTGTCCCAGTTCGGAGTCGAATATGACACCTGGTTCTCCGAGCAATCCCTTCACGATAAAGGGATGGTCGATTCCGAAATCGACTCTCTCGAAGCAAAAGGGATCGCTGACTACTCGTTGACTCGAACCAAACTCAAACTAGCTAAGGGCGGCAAGATCGAAGATGTCTTGTTCGAAGAACAAAAAGGCGATTTGTCGGAAGAAGATGAAGGGCTTGGGGAAGCTGATAGTCAAGTCCCTTCCTCCCTTGGGGAGGAAGCGGAAGGGGATGGAGGTGTTCCAATATTCAAAGCAAAAGGAGAGGAAGTCAATAACCCTGGATCTACTGGTGATGCCTCAGAAACTCTTTGGCTCCGCTCCGCCAAACTCGGCGACGACATGGACCGCGTCCTCCGCCGACGCGACGGACGACTTACCTATATCGCTAGCGACGTTGCCTATCATAAAGACAAATTCAACCGACCTGCCGGTGCGGACAAACTCATCACCGTCCTTGGTCCCGACCATCACGGCTACATCGGACGACTTACCGCTGTCGTCGCCGCCATGCTCATGGAGAAGCCAAAACCGGGTGAGCCTATTGAAGACGAGATTATGGCGAAGCTCTATAAAGATAGTGGAGAGCAACAAGCCTGCGAAGAAGCCCTGGAAAAGGCGAAGAAGATGCTCGAAGTCCAAATCTTCCAGCTCGTCCGGTTTGTAAAAGATGGCAAGCCCGCTCCGATGCGCAAGCGCGACGGCAATATTTATGCCCTCATCGACCTCATGCGCGAGATCGGCACCAAACTAAAACCCGAAGCAACCGAAGCAGAGAAGCTCGAAGCTGGCAAAGATGTTTCCCGTTTCTTTTATCTCATGCGAAGCCACGACACAACCTTCGACTTTGACCTGGACCTCGCCGAAAAGCAGAGCGACGAAAACCCTGTGTTTTACGTGCAATATGCCCACGCCCGAATCTGCTCAGTGCTGGGTAAGGCTCAAGCCGCTCTTAATACCGACGCCGAGACACTCTCCCAGAAGGGGGAGTCGGTGAGGAACGAACCGGTGGGGGCTGATTCTGTAGGAAAGCCCATAGGCATCTCTAAGCTCCTCATCCACGACCGCGAAAAAGCCCTCATCAAGAAGATCGTCGATCTACCCGACGAAGTCCGACGGGCTAGTGAAGACTATGGCGTTCATCGAATCGCGACTTACGGAATTGAACTCGCCCGAACATTCCACTACTTCTATGATGGTTGCCGAGTCATCCAAGCCGATCAGCCAGACCTCAGTGCCGCAAGAATGAAACTTTGCGAGGCAACCAAGCGAACGCTCAAAACTACGCTCGACCTCCTCGGCGTCAGTGCTCCTGAGAAGATGTAAGTAGCATCGACGGAGAAGGTTTGTAGCCTATTTGGGAGTGCTCAAGCCTGCTTGAGCTTTGTACTGCGAAGCCTGCTTCGCTGAAAAAGCTATTACCTTGATCTAAATTAAGATCAAAGATAGAAGTATGAACATGTCCTTCGGTCTCTTGCCTTCGACTTCATCTTGAACCAGGCACTCTTATTACTTCAATTCCAAACTATATCCTCGCTACTCCCCTTGGGCTTGAACGTTCATAATAGGAATGGTACAACGATGTCCGATAACCTGATTCCTGGCGCTTCATTTCTTTCCGACAATTCCCTCCGCTGCTTCACACCTGAAGACTTCAGCAGCGACGACAAAATGATGATTGACGTCGCCGAGCAATTTTGTCGCAGCGAAGTCATGCCTCACCTCGAAGCAATCGACGCCCAAGAAGAAGGACTCATGCCAAAGCTCATCCAAAAAGCCGGCGAACTCGGTCTTTGCGGAATTGACAGCCCAGACGCCTTCGGCGGACTCGGGCTTGGCAAAAACCTCGCCGCCCGCATTCTCGAATTCATGAGCCTCAACGGCTCCATGAGCGTCACCTACGGAATCACCAGCGGTATCAGTCAAGTCGGGCTCAGCCTCTTCGGAAGTGAAGAACAAAAAGCCAAATTTCTCCCCGCCCTAACCAGCGGAGAATCAATCGGCGCTTACGCGCTCAGCGAACCAAACTCGGGTTCTGATGCCCTCAGTGCAACGACCAGCGCGGTCGAACGAAATGGAAAGTGGGTCCTGAACGGAACCAAAATGTGGATCAGCAACGCCAAGTGGGCCGACCTTTTCCTCGTCATGGCCAAAATCAACGGCGAACAATTTTCCGCCTTCTTGGTCGAGCGAAATACCCCTGGTTTGACGATAGAAAGGGAAGAGTACAAGATGGGACTCAAGGGATCTTCGACTGCCCGAATCACGCTCGAAGATGCCGAAATTCCCCTCGAGAATCTGCTTTATGAGCCGGGCAAAGGGCACCATGTTGCGTTCAATGCGCTCAACATTGGCCGCTTCAAGCTAAGCTCCATGTCCATTGGCCCGGCCCGAAACGCCATCGAACTCGCTGTCGCCTACGCTCACGACCGCAAACAATTCGGCCAAAGCCTTTCCTCGTTTGGCTTAATTCAAAAGAAGCTTGCTCAGATGGCAGGTTGGTTCTTCATCGCTGAATCCATGATATATCGCACTGGAGCCATGATCGATGAAGCATTCGCACTATACGGAGGAACCATCGATGGTAACCGAAAAGCCGCCGAAGAATATGCCATCGAGTGCTCCGCCTGCAAAGTCTTCAGCACCGAAGCCGAGGCATTCATTATCGATGAAGCTCTCCAAATCTATGGGGGTTATGGCTTCACCGAAGAATTCCCAATCGCTCGCCATTATCGCGACGCTCGAGTAAGTAAGATCTACGAAGGAACCAACGAAATCAATCGCGTCTTCCTTGCCGACCGCTTCCAACGGAAACTTAAAGCTGGCCAGATTACGGTCGGAGCCGATACAACCTTCATCGAAGATCTCGCATGTCGAGCCATCGAACGACCACTCAATGGTCAAGTTGAAGTTGGTGCTGCGTCCGACCTACTTCTCCTATCATATGCAGAGCAGTCTGCCTGGTTCCGAGCCACCAAACTAGGAGGAATTGCGGTTACTCTGATGGAAACCATGCAGCCTGCCTTAAACGCAAAAGCGGCTGAAGCATGGCAAACTTTGACCCGTGAAAGCGTGACTTTGCCAAGTTGCGAAAAACCTGCCTATGCTGAAATCGCAGACGCAGTGCATAACAATAATGGGCCGTTACGGTTTAACTAGCTCTCAGCTCTCAGCTCTCAGTTGCATGCTGACTGTAAGCTTTGGTTAATCCCACTTGCGATTCTTGGCTTCTTCGAGGGTAGGGCAGCTCATAGCTTTCCTCATCGTGTCGTTAATCCCTGTCGTATCAACCAAATCTAGAGTGAACTTGCCTCCGCCAATACTTCCATATTGAGTGCCGAACCGTTGGCGATATCCGCCTGATCCCAACATCCGATCATAAGTCGCCGCGGATAGCCATGCGGCCTTCTTGTTGCCAAGCAACAAAGAGCAAATAGAAAGTTCGTGGGCCAAAGAGTAATCCTTCCAAGTTGATCCATGTTGCAATACTAACGAAGCGTGGTCAAAATCCTCCGCAGTCACAATTCGCCCCATTCCGAGCAAAGCAATTGTTCTTTTCAGGCGAGCTTTGTCGCCTTTCGATAATTCCTCCATCTGTTTCGATGTCAGCTTGCTCCAATCTTGCTCGCGAACCGCTTGGTCGTCAGCGCAAATCTTTGTCACTTCGTCATCACTCTTGGTTTTCTCGGCAATCCCAATTGCCTTGGCTGGATTAGACATTACATTAAGAATCGACTTAGGCGCAGGCGAAATTGCGTACTTTGCCTCGTTGGGAATCTTCATCGTCCCGATTCTTTGCTCTCTGCCCGTCGAAACTAAGAATGCGTCCCAAGTTCGCTTGATTCCCTCCTTGGCTTTTTCCTCACCACCCGCCAAGGCAGAGAGGCATAGTTCATGTTTGATTCGACTTGTTTCGAATGAATTTCGAAAATCTGAGATCAAACTTGAGGCTCTAAAAAAATCGCTAGGAGTCTTCAACTTATCTTGTTCCACCATGCTAATCACTTGACCATTTACATCTACAAGCTTTACTGGATCAAAATTTGGGGCAACCGAATAGCGAGCATATGACTTCTCCAGGTCGGTCAAAGTAGCGTCAGACGGAATAAATGACACAAAGCAATAGACAGAAGTTAACATAGTACTATCATATCACAACAAAAACTGTTCCAGTACCAGTTATTTAAAGATTATCCTCCGCATATCTGCGGAGGTATAGTTGCGAACGATTAGTCGTATTGAACGAGTCCAACTTGGTTCCCGTCAGGATCAAGAACGGCTACTGACCAACCAACTCCTGGAACCGGATGCTTTTCGTTTGGAGCCGACCCGCCAAGCTCTACAGCCTTTGCGACCGTAGCATCGAGATCGGCGATCTTAAACCATAAAGCTGGTGACTTTCCGGTTTCGACCACTTCGCGAAGTTGCAGTCCGCCGATATGCTGGTCGCCAATTCCAAAGACCACCATTCCTTCCATGAAACTTCGGAAGTCCCATCCAAAGAGACCGCCAAAAAAGGCTTGCGAGCGAGCGATGTCTGTAACGTCATATTCAACATGACAAAGTGTGTTCATAACAAAATGATAGTACAGACAAAATCCACAACAAGTGTTATCCTAAGTTGCGCTAATGAAACGGTCCTTCATTATTTTCACGATCGCCTATTGGGTAATTGCAGAATCAATCGCGATAACGTCAGGAAGTGAAGCCAATCGCCTCATGACCGATCCAATGGCGCACGGAATTAATCCCGCTGGCGCGTCGGCTCTTCACCAATTACGTTCGCACTTAAATCTTTATGCCATCGCTCTTCCGGCATTTTTAGCGATTCTTTTAGTTAGATTTGCGCGACTTAGGTTCACTCAAAGACAACGGATGCTCGACTCCGAAGTTGATACTCCTTCGGAGTGAGGCCGAAGTGGCCCCTGAATCGTCGGCAAAATGTTGGCAAACTCGAGTATCCAGCTTCTAACGCCGCAGCCGAGACACTCTTTCCCTTATTCAAGAGTTCTGCCGCCATTCCCATCCGACCCAACGACAACATCTTTCGCGGAGAAACCCCGTAGGTGTCACCAAACAAACGGATGTAATGACTTTCTGACAGACCAGCCACCCTAGAGAGGCTGGAAATCGTCAAATTCTGACCCGGACTTTGCTCAATCAACTTCCGGGTCAGCTCAACACGCTCAAGTAATTCCGCCCGAGTCGCCCACTTTTGTCGGGGAACCCGACTGAGTGCAAGAGCAAAAGGACACGGTCCCGGCATTTAATCCTGCCAGTGCATCGCAAGATCGCCTTTGAGCGATTGAATGTAATTTAGTTGAGCATCATGGTAACCGTTGTGCCAACAACTTGAAAAGACCAAATCCAACGGACTTGTCTCCCCGGTCGGCAAAGTAATGATCCGGGTTATTTCTTCAGATGGGATTTCATTCCAAGCTGAAATCAACTCATCCATGCTCTCTCGAATATTCGCAACGGCCTTAGCCTTTGTTTTCTGATCCTCCGGAGCAACGATCCAGCCACCTTCGGGCCAAGGTTCTGGATTTTCACCCCGAAGGCGAGTAGCAAACCGACGGTTCACATAAGCGACTTCATAAGTAAAGTCGATTCCTTTTCGCTCGGTTCCATTGAGGCCACCAACCAAATCTTCCTCAGACATCGCCTCCAAATCCTTTATATAGACATCGCGCGATGATTCAAGTTGCTTTGTGAAATATGACTTAACCAGTTCTAGACTCATTCAATAACTATATCCTAGGACGAACCTCAACTGACATTTCAAATAGTTTGGCTCAAGAATCCGATGAAGTGAAACTAGTTCAACTCATTTGGATCTCGATTCGAATTTTCTCTGGATTTCTCGCTAAAAATGTCCATCCGCTCTGTGAGGCGAACAGAAAATTCTTCCCACCTTTCTTCGGTCAAATTTGTTGGGTCCATGAATTGCTCCATTTCTGTCCGATGAATCTTGAAATCCTCAATGAATAACTCCACCATTTCCCGCTTCCTGAGGTTTTCAATTTTGTCCCTGCCCGTTTCAAATTGAGAAATGGCGCTTTTTGAGGATTCGGCAGATTTTCGCATGAACGCAACATAAACCTCATCACTGGTCAGGTCACCAGATGCTCCATTTTCTGCTCTATGTGTGGCAACGTACGGAAGAAGCTCCATAACTTGCCGCTGAATGTTCTTTTCGCGAAATCCTTCCTCAGCCCCATGTCTCTTGTACCGATTCTTGATCATTTCATCCTTGTTACGCTCAAAGACTTCTAGCATAAAAGGTCTGATCGACGCGGTATCCGATACGATTCGAGCCCACCACTCCTCGTCGGAAAGCAAATCCTGCTCTAGCCGCGACTTTCGCTCGTGTTCATGCAACTTATCATCTTCCGCACGAAAGTGGGCTTCAAGCTGTTTTGCAAGCTGCTTCTGATCCATTAAATCTTATTATAAAGGAACTACTGACCCTCGGACTGTCTGATGTAAACTCAAACTGGTGAGAGGCAATAAATTCGGAACCTATATGGCAGGTTTAAGCGGTGTTGCCTTGCTGGTAATTGGTCTTATCGCTCTCGGCTTGACTCAATCACCAAGACCTACCTACATCTCGCCCGAAATCTACTCAAGAATGAAGCAAATGGAGTGGGTTGTTGCGATTCTATTTGTCGTGTTGGGAATGGGAATCGTTCGTATGACAGTGGTTAGGCTAAGCAAATCTGTTGAAGAGCCTAAAACCCTAGAGACGAAAGAAGAGTTATCGGAAGCGGGAACTTAGTTCGCTGCTTATTGATTCACCTTCATATGAGATTCGCCAATGGCTTGTTGCCGTTTGCAACATGTGGATGTTTTCTTGGCGTTATTGTTGTCTCCAAATATGTCCCAAAGATTCCAAAGCGAGTTTCCCCAAACGCATTTCGAACACGCCCAAGTGTCGTTTTGCCCGACGATAGAGAAATTGCTGAAAGCCTTGTAGGGAAATACCATGCTAGAGTCGGAATGTTCTACACCCCAATGAAAATGGAGATTTTCTCAAACGGAACATATTTGTGCGGAAAAACGAAAGGACATTGGACACTGAGGTCGCCTAGGAACATAGAATTGAAGGAGAATGAAGGTGGTTGGGTTCATGTCCTTTCCTGTCAAGGGCTTGGTTCTTGGACAAGCGGGGCAGACGGAATCCAGCTTGGACGCAAAGTAAATCGGTCATTCATGCCAAAATAGAGAGGCATGACGTTTCAAGAACTGATCCGACGCCTGAAT
>JAYUOQ010000367.1:0-3332 GCA_043760685.1 Armatimonadota bacterium
ATCTTTGACGAACTTCTTGGTCAAAAAACGACCGACCGGCTTCTCGAACCAATGCCAAATAGCGACGGAAGCAAGAACGGAAACGACAATGACCGTTGCATGATACAAATTCATGGAAGAAGGATTCTTCCAAAAGAATTTTAGCCATTCGTCCGTTGGCCTTTGGATCAGATATAGGGCATAGCTTGCTTCGCCTAAAACCAAAAGGATAGGAAGACTTAAGAATTGTTCTACATATCCTCGGCATTGACTTGCACCGCATACAATGGATGTCATCCCAATACAGAGGAGAATTTGAGCGAAAGGATTAAGTTCTTGATTGATGATTGCAAAGCCAATGATCATCCCGATTCCCAACCAAAACGCAATCTTCCACACGAATGGTTTCAGATCGCTTTTGATCAATTCCTTGACGAGCATTGCACCAAACATCCCGAATGCAAAGATGGTTAGACTTGAAAACGGAAGATTAAGGATGTCCCTCGCAGTTCCGGCGGGGGCCTGATTCCAGGTGCCAGGTCGGAACCAAAAGATCAGTCCATGCAAGACAGATGTAATGGTAAGTCCAAGGATTGGCTTTAAGATTGAGTTCTTCGTTTTACAAACGAGAATGAGGAGAATTGGAAAAAGCAGGTAGTAGAACGCCTCAACGCTGATTGACCAACTAGGCTCATTCCAATGCAGCCGGAATGGGCTCGCGGGAACCCACGCCTGCAGGAGCGTTAGGTGCAATCCAACGTCAACAAGTCGTTCGGGTAGCAATCCCTGTTCCTTTGCCATACCTAACTGGCCCCGAAGGAAGAAGAGCATGATCAACAGCACAAACCAATAGGTTGGCACGATGCGAATAAACCGCTTTTTGAAGAACTTGCTCAGACTTGATCGGTCAACTAATGGCTTCTCGGAATAGATCGATGCAAGGAGAAACCCAGACAGAATAAAAAAGAACGTGACGCCGGTATACCCATGGGCGGCGAGAAGTTCATAGACTTGCCCGAGGGCGCCTGAGAAGTGAATCGGAAAGTGAAACAGTACAACGCCCAAGGCGGCAAAGAAACGAAGGCTTGTCAGCGAATGAATTCGACCCATAATTGTTCAGCTTTAAGAAATCCTTGGTTCCTGGACTTACATTATGGCGGTTGGGAATCTATTTCACGTTTTGACCATTAAGATGACCTCAATCTCTACGTCCCATCCAGTGAAAGGTGTTGCCCCACAGATCTTGCGAGTAGATTTGCGGTTGGCTGAGTGAAAGGTATGTTCTAGCTAGATTAGAAATTAAACTAGGGCGATTCGATTTGCAACGTGCCAACTGTGAGCATCGTATTCAACCTTAAACACGAATGACAGAGCAAAATTTGGACATTGTGAAATCACCAGAGTCAAGTAGTACCGTTACGGGACTTTCGACACTGGCGTTGGGTGCAGCAGCAGTTTCGCCTTTCTTTCCTCCTCCAATTCAAAGCCTATTAGCTCTCTTTTCGGGATCAATTGCGGTCGCTACTCAGAAAGTAGAAATGGCGAAGATCGATCATTTCTACTCGCGATTTCTACGTGCTGAAATTAAGACTGCATTAGACAAAGCTTTGGTCGACAAAGTTACCGTGGCCACTACTTTGGGAGTAACAAAGGAATTTGATGAAGAAAAGGCCCGACTTTACAGTGAGGCTTACTTCAACTTTGTTTTGACGGGCACAGTTGAAAGAGTCGGCGAATATCTTGAGGCAATTGAAGTATTGAATACTTTAACTGTACGGGAATTTACTTTGCTGATGTTAATGAGATCAGCACCAAACAAAATTGTTGGAAGCTTCTTGATCGGTAACTACAATTGTGCTGGCAAGGTGGGTGCAACCCTCGGGTCGGTAATTGAAACACGACTCGGTATTTCACCAGAATCATTGCCGCCACTCCTAAAGCGGCTTGAATCGAAAGGGTTTTACGAGCCCAGTGCAGACAAAACCACCGTTGGAGGCTTTCCAGGCTTTGATCGATTTTTGCAGATTCTAAACATTGATGAGCCTGTTTGGTCTAGCCATGACATTTCAGAAGAAAAGGCCGGAAGAGAAATTGTTATTGACGCAATTCGGTTCCTTTTTGACTTTCCAATGATGGCTATGGACGATTTAGAATCTATATCGATTTCCCAACTTAAGCTACATTACAATCAATTAATGGGGGCCGACGCATTTGAGCATTTCTTAAGAAGCAAAATTCGCGAGATTGAACCTGAATTTTCAAAGTATTCGGATATTGACCTCGACAGTTTTATTGCTGATAACCTAGGAGAAGATGAGGAATTGAGGCAAGATATCAGTAGTAAAAGAAGTTTCGTTATTTCCAGTAGAACAGGAACTACTTAGTAGGAAATTAGTTTCTCATTTTTGATGCTATTGAAGTGAGTTTCCGAATACAGCTATCGCGAAGTCCGGGTAGATTTGCAGTTGGATAATCGCGCGGTGTGTGTTAGACTGGAAGCATGACGGGCGGCGAATTCCCAACGGATACCGAGGAATCCTAAGATTTGCAGGAAACTGTTCACGCATTTAAGTGGATTTGGATGTTCCTTGCTGTGATCGTCATAGTTGGCTTAGCGTGGCAGTTCATTGCGCCTAGCTAGAATTGGATTCGCTTGATCGCGTCTGCAACCATCAAGCCAAGAATTTTGTTCCCTTCATCAGTGGGATGTGTTCGATCCGTAGCGAACAATAATCATCGCGCTTCACTTCCGTTTTGTGCCATCAACCCATGATTACCAACGTCACATAATCCGTCTGCGACGGCAGTCCATCCAGCTCGAATAAGCCCATTCAAGGTGGTTCGGTTCGCCTCCAGCACGTATTTAACGTCTACCAAGACTATAAAGCAGTGTTTGAAAAACGATTTTCCCGAGCTCAAGGGGAGAGAAACTGGCAGGTAGCCATTCACTCTGGCAATCTCTCCAAGAAGACTCCTGCCAATGTAGCAAAACGAATGTTGGGGGAGTTCTCACGAGACATTTCTGGCATCGATGGACCAAATGACGGCTGGTATCCCCAAGAGTTTAACTTTCGTGGAAAGAAAGGACTAGCCTCAAAAATCGCATCCGGAGCATTCTACATCTTCGAGTTCCAACCGGGTGTAAACGGGAAGCCTAAGTTGAAGCGGCTATGGGATCTCGACCATACCAAAGGCTGGGAAGACCATTGGTTTAACCGGGAAGGGGAATAGCCAAACTTCACACGCAATGACGCCCGCTCCTAGAACATAGTATACGCTATGTGTAGACAAATAGTTACAAAAAGTACACAAAAATAGTAAAATGCTTAACGAAGGCTCAAAAATATCGCCCG
>JAYUOQ010000368.1:0-3331 GCA_043760685.1 Armatimonadota bacterium
CATGCATAGCGACGTATATAGAAGAGTCAAAAACTTCAAAGCCGCTTTGTACCGCTCCTTTCCTGACGAGGTCCGAAAATCGTGAAGATTCATCCACTCGTCATTGTTTTGGCCGTTTTCTTCGGATTTGCTTCCCTCCCGTTATTGTTAATGAAGGGTCTTGGTGGAAGTGGGGATAAGAAATCAATTCCATTCTTTGGTCAGTGGCCAGGGAAGTTTGTTGTGGACAAAGTGAATCGCGGTCCAGATGGACCAGAAGACCGGAAACACCACACCCTCAATGGCTACGTCAGTATTCGGCTCGACAAAAACAAGTACCTCATGCATCTCGAAGGCGAACAGCAACAAGTCGATATCAAGGGGACCTATAAAATCTCTGGAAGTCAAATCACCCTAGATCCCGACGACATCAAAGTGAAGACAGAAGGTGGCAAAGATGGAGTCAATCCAAACTTCAAATTTGTGCCAGATGAAGACCTTTATGAAGCATATCAGCAGAAAATCACGTTGAAACTTTCGAAAGAGGGTTCAACCTTAGAGGGACTTAGGACTACAATAGCATTCTTAGAAGGAACACACACCTTCAAAAAAGAGTGATGAAAATTCGATCCCATTCAATGGCGGCGATGATCCGGGAGCAGGCTAAGACCTCTCCGAATAGCCCAGCACTTATGGTGTCTAGTGGCAAGCAATTCCAGACCCTTACCTATCAAGAATTCTGGTCCAACATCCAAAGCTATGCCGCTTTTCTCCAAGCTCTTGGACTCACCAAGGGAGATCGGATGGTCATACTCAGCGAAAATTGCGCCGAGTGGCTCTATGCTCATTACGCCGGTATGTCGCTAGGTCTGGTGACCGTGCCAATTTACCCAACCCTGCCGCCAGATCAAGCTCAATACATTGCAAAAGATGCGGCCGCAAAAGTCGCCCTCTGTGGATCACCAGAACATGCGGAGAAATTGAGTGGAATTCCAGGAATCCACGTTGAGTTACTGCGTGAAGAGCGACATGGGGTCCTCAATGAAGCTGAGTGGAATCGCACCATTGATTCCATTGACCCTACCGACCTAGCAATTTTCATTTACACGAGTGGCACGACCGGGCAACCAAAAGGCGCCATGCTGACCCATCAAGCATTCCTAACCGTCTGCGAACACGCTGTTCCTTACCTAGGCATAACGAGCAAGGATGTCTTCTTTGGCTTCCTACCGCTTAGTCATATTTTTGAGCAAATCGCGTCTTGCCTCTGCTTTTACTCGGGAGCATGCCTGGGTCAAAACAAGAGCGTTGCGTCCATGGCAAACGACTTCCTGGCAATCAAACCATCGGTGATGGTTGCCGTTCCCCGATTCCTCGAATCCTTTATGGACCGAATCGTTGACGGAATGAAGAAGCAAAAGCCGATGAAACAAAAACTGTTCAATTTGTACATCAGCCAAGGCGTCAAAAAGGCCCAAGGCGGATTCGGACCCCTCCACGGAATCCTCGATGCCATCGTCGGCAAGAAAATTAAAGAACGGCTGGGTGGTCAAATGCGACTGGTGGTGAGTGGCGGAGCGGCCCTACCAAAGCATGTCGCCGAGTTCTATCTTGCGCTCGGCTTGACTGTTCTGCAAGGTTACGGATTAACCGAAACAACGGGCGGATCAGTCGTCAACCATCCAAAGAGAAACAAGTACTGGACCGTTGGCGAACCAATCGGAGTCGAGCTCAAACTTGCCGAAGACGGCGAAATTCTACTTCGCGGACCTACTGTCATGGTTGGCTACTATAACCAGCCCGAAGAGACCGAAAAAGCCATCGACCGAGATGGATGGTTCCATACCGGCGATATTGGAGAAATGGAGGGCACCTCCCTCAAAATCACCGATCGCAAAAAAGATATCCTCGTGCTCGGGAATGGCAAGAATGTTGCTCCCCAACCAATTGAAAACCTCATTCGGGAATCCAAATTCATCACCGAAGCCGTGGTTCTTGGTGACGGAATGGACTATTGCGTGGCTCTCATTATTCCAAACAAAGAAGCGGTAAGAAAGGAACTCGGGCTTCCCGATGATGCCGATTTGGTAGAAGTGGCTGGCGTTCGAGACCTCTTAAAAAAGGAAATCGACAAGACAAACAAGCAAGTCGCTAACTTCGAAATGGTCAAGAAATGGGCAATGATCGACGACGCTTTCACCATTGACAACGGATTCCTAACCCCGACTCTCAAAGTAAAACGAAAAGTCGTGAAAGAGAAGTATGCCGACGTAATTAACAGTCTTCGTTAAATCTTTGCATTAGGTTCATTTTCGGCACAGATTCTGCATTGGAAATATCCAGACCTTTCCTACGTGGAGGGTTATGCGAGAAATCCAAATGAAAAGAACACTAAATATTGCGATTGCAATGAGCATCCTTGGGGTTGCCACCGTTGCTAACGCGCAATCTCTTAAGTTCACGGGTACACAGCTTGGTTCTGTAAACTCGGGAACGATCAATGTCAACGGAAATTCAACCACCGTTGGCATGGGCGCTTTGACCTTTAACACAGGTTCAGGCTCAATCGTCACTTACTGTGCCGACGCTCTTTCGCCACTAAACAGCAACTTCAACCCTTATACAGTTGGAGCCGTCAACATGACCAACGGAACTGGCCTCGCGCTAGCTGCCAAGATCATGGCGACAAGTTTCAGCTCAGCGATGAATGCTGACCAACAACAAGGCCTTCAATTAGCTATCTGGGATGCATTGTACGACAACGGTACTTCATTCAACGGTTCAACCGGAAACATGAAGGTCACGAGCGGTGTTGGTGCAACAGCTTTGGGCTTTGCTTCAAGCTATTTCACTGCAGGAAAGAACAGCAGCGTTTCTTCCGGTGTTGAATTGTTCAGTTCATCCGGACAAGGCGGCCAAAGTCAGCTCCACGTAGTTCCAGAACCGGCTTCTTTGGCAGTTCTTGGCTTGGGTGCTCTTGGTCTTATCCGACGACGCAAACTCAACAAGAAATAAGAGTCAGCTCTTATAGAGATGAATCCATCGCGGTGTCCGGCTTAACCCCGGGCGCCGTTTTTTTTTTGCCCATAAATAGTTCGAGGTGCATGCAATTTGTACTTAAACTTACTTTCTTAATGATCGAATGAGGCCGTAAAGGATTTTAGCTACTTCTTCACCTTGCTCAACCAATTTAGTTGTCTCGCCGAATCCGAGTCGCTGGCAAAGTTCAAGTTGGGTCTGAAGTTCTCTTGTTGATCCCAAAGCGATATCCACGAAACGAGCGAAATCGGCTTTAGTCGACCGTCCGTACCCCTCCGCCACATTTGAAGGAATTGAGACCGACGCTCTCTGC
>JAYUOQ010000369.1:0-8656 GCA_043760685.1 Armatimonadota bacterium
AAGTCTTTGCGAGCTAATCAAGACCAAAAAGACGCAATCAAAGCAGCCTTTCTATGGACACTTTTACGAGAGCAATGATGGCGAGCATAAGGTGCCAAAGAGCGTTTGCTTAATTGATGGAAACTACAAGCTCATGTTTTATGACGAGCTTGGAGAATGGGAGCTTTTTGATATTGGAAATGACAAGGGTGAGCATCGAAACCTCTGGAACTTTCCAAAATTTGCCGAACTTCGAAAACGGATGGTGAAGAAGCTGATTGAAACTCAACGTAAGTACAAGGAAGATCCTGCTCTCATCGAACGGATTTCGAAAGTAACAAACTAATTTCGAGTTCGAATATTCGCGTAAATGTTGACGATGTTGGGCTTGGCTAAAATCTGCCCAAAACCAAATGGTCCCAAATACCAAATTGTGATGATCGTCAAAAATCTTAGGTCAATTATTCTTTATTTGCCTTTCGCTACAGTCGGCTTCGCCATATAGCTAAACGTATCCATCGCCTTGTAAACGCCCGGGGCAGTTCGACCTTTGAACGTGATTGTCGCCTTCATACCCTCGATAGTCACCAACAAATAGCCGTACGTGTTATCAATATGGTTGATCCGCTTGAGATTCCAGCCTTCGTTCTTGCCTGAATAATCACCAATCTTATAGAAAGGAGCCCCAGCAGTACCCGCAACTATTTGATGGACCTCTGGACCAGGGTTAGCGCCCGCCCGAGTTACCATCATATGGTCATATAAGTGATCATGTCCACAAAAGAACACCCGAGCACCGGCACTAATCATGCTCATCCAAAATTCATCACGCTGTTCTGGATGGGCATCCATCGTATCCTTGTGACTTCCGTCCATAAATGCCGGCTCGTGCCCCATGGCAAAGATGAAAGGCTTGGGATATTGGGCAAGCACACCGTCCAGCCAAGGTTGGTTCACGGCTTCTTTGCCGTAAATGTATTGATCGAGTCCAATTGCCAGGACATCACCTTTTCCATAATAGAAGCTTAGGTTCTTTTCGGTGGAAGGTCCATTACCGGGCATCGCAAATCGACCATGGAAGACTCGGTTCCAAACCGCTTCGCTGTCCTTGGCTCCTGCTTCATGATTTCCCCGGCAGGCAAGTACGGGAATATTTTTGGCGTAAACCTTGGCCATGAGTCCCCTCCAAGTTAATAGTTGACTCTCAAACTCTTCGGCAGTTTTTGTGTATCCGTAACTCAAGTCACCAGTCCACATCAAAAATTTCGCATTTTCCTTAATGACTGCATCGGCAATCTCTCCGGTAATGAGGGTGTTTACTCCGTCTTTATCTTCGGGACGCTTTGCCTTGGGGTCTGCCCGCCCATCTCCGGCTACGACGAAGCTCCACTTTGGAGCCGGTACAGTGGCGGGGGCATGGAAAAATGACAACGCGAGAGCAGTTGCTATCATACGTTGATTATAGTACGATTGCACTTTTGGCGTAGCGCATCAAAACAGGCGATGGCAGGTAGTCTTTAATCCTCTCGGTTCAACAAAAATGATTTGTATCGCCCTTGGAATTGCAATTGGCAACCTAAAGTCTGAAATGGTCTGGATTCCATCCGGAACCTTTAGAATGGGATCAAATTCCGGGCTGTCCGATGAAAGTCCAGTTCATCCGGTGTCACTGAGTGGGTTTTGGATCGATAAGTATGAGGTAACCAACCACCAATTCGAAACTTTCGTTAAAGCGACAGGATACAAAACCGTCGCCGAACGCCCCCTAAACCCGAAGGACTTTCCTGGTGTTCCAAAGTCAAAGCTCGTTCCTGGTGCGCTTGTTTTTGCTGAAGGGAACGGATGGGATTACATGGCAGGAGCATCTTGGCGACACCCTTCTGGTCCGAGATCGAATATTGTTAAAAAAATGAGTCATCCGGTTGTCCAAGTCGCTTGGGACGACGCAATTGCTTATGCGAAATGGGCAGGGAAAACCCTCCCAACGGAAGCCCAATATGAATTCGCCGCCCGAGGAGGAAAGGTCGGGGCTGAATATTCTTGGGGAAACGAGGCTCCCAATAACAAGAAACCGCAAGCGAACATTTGGCAAGGTAACTTTCCGGCTAAAAATGACAATACCGACGGGTTTAGGGCGACCTCACCAGTCGGAACTTTTAAGCCAAATGGCTATGGATTGTTCGATATCGGCGGCAATGTTTGGGAATGGTGCCTCGATTGGTATCGCCCGGACTCCTATGCACACTCTGAAAAGGTGAATCCAAAGGGACCAAAGAACTCATATGACCCAGACGAACCGAACATGCCGAAGCACGTTGTCCGTGGCGGATCGTTTCTCTGCGCTGACTGCTATTGCAAGGGTTATCGGATCACTGCACGCATGAAGTCCTCGGCCGACACTGGGCTTTGTCACACCGGATTTCGATGCGTGAGTAATTCAAAGTAAGGTTAGGACTGAGTTCAATCCCTAACGAACAGCAGGCTGACGGAAATCTCTTTCGACCATATCGTTCGGATCAGTTGATACCGGTCCATCTCTCCAAAGCCAACGCATCATATCAGGCAGAATTGCGCCACCAAACCGTTGACCATGATTGTTCATTCCCCAAGTGAACGTCATGTCGTACCCCTTCTTTTGAAGGGCATCTTTCATGCGTACGTTTTGATAGAACCAGTCCCATCGTTGGTCGTACTTGCCGTCTCGCATTCCACGCAGGTCATTACGCCCGTCACACAAATAGATTCGAATTGGCTTCTTTGAGCTCTTAAGAATCCGTTCGGGATAGATGTCTCCGCCTCGGATGTTGGTAAAGCTACCGACATTGCTTAGTACTTTCCGGAACGCGTTGGGTCGCTCCCAAGCCACCATAAAGGCAGCAATTGCACCAGAGCTTGAACCGCCAATTCCGCGCTGCTCAGGATCCTTCGAAATGTTGTATTCCTTGTCGAGTTCAGGCATCAACTCTTCGGTGATAACCCGGGCATATTTATCGTCCGGGGTGTTGTACTCAACCCCTCGGTTCGTAAATCCATCTCCCCAGCCGCGCTGTGGTGAAGGTTCATCCTGCTCTGGAGTACGTCCTGGATTGATGAATACGCCAATCATAACTGGGATTTCACGTCGGTAGATGAGGTTATCCATGACGTTTTGAGCCCGCATATCGGCATTCAAATCCTTGAACGCTTGTCCGTCTTGGAAGACCATTATTGCTGCGGGAATTTTTGGATCGTACTGGGCGGGAACATACACCCAATAGGTGTGCTGAGTGCCAGGATAGACATTGCTTTTGACTACGAATGGCCCTTTGATTTCTCCCTTGGGAACACCGGTTTGAGCCATTGAGTCGGGACCGAGCCGATACTGGGAATCTGGGTTCGCTTTTTGTTGGGTTTGGGATATAGCAAGAACAGTTATGCTCGATACAACGGCAGTCAACAAGTAGGGTACGAGTTTCCTCATGACAATCACATTACTCGGTTTTTGACAATTTGTGGGCACCAGAATTGATCCGCCGACTATACTCCGAATACAGAAATGAGTGAGTCTTTTAATCGATTAGCGGATGAGCTGGGAAAGAAAGGTGTTGACGTTGAAAGCGTAATTGCATCTTTGCAAAAACAGCATATTGAGACGCCTAGTTGGGGATACGGAAACAGTGGAACACGCTTTCGGGTTTTTCCGAACACGGCGGCAGCACGAAACGTTCACGAGAAAATCGATGATGCCGCCCTGATTCACAAGTTATCTGGTATTGCTCCAAGCGTCGCTCTTCACATTCCGTGGGACTTTGTTTCGGATTGGAAAGCCCTGGGCAAATACGCGATGGAAGCCGGGATCAAGATTGGAGCTATCAATCCCAACGTTTTTCAAGACGAAGCCTACATGCTTGGGAGCCTGTGTCACTCTAAATCTGAAGTGCGATCCAAGGCAATCGGCCACATGGCGGAATGTTGCGAGATTATGTCGGCGACAGGTAGTGATTTGCTCTCGATTTGGTTAGCTGACGGTACCAATTATGCTGGTCAGGATTCGATTCGAGGACGTAAGGCTCTGCTATTAGAATCCCTACAAGCGGTTTATGCGAAGCTCCCAGTAGGATCTCGAATGCTACTTGAGTACAAGTTCTTTGAACCTGCTTTCTATCACACTGACATCGCGGATTGGGGTACTTCTTTTGCTTTATGTCGCCGACTTGGTCCGCAAGCCCAGGTACTTGTTGATACGGGTCACCACGCTCCTGGGACGAATATCGCGTACATCGTGGCTCAGTTGCTCGATGAAGGTTGTTTGGGTGGATTCCATTTCAACTCGCGCAACTATGCGGATGACGATCTGATTGTTGGCAGCACGAATCCGTTTGAGCTATTTACAATCTTCACCGAGTTGGTTTCCGCCGGAAACTTGGCAGGCGACGTCGCCTATATGATCGACCAAAGCCACAATATTGAACCGAAACTGGAAGCGATGCTGCTCAGTGTGCTGAACTGTCAGACGGCTTTGGCTAAGGCATTGATCGTTGACTACCAGGGACTGTCGGTGTTGCAAGCGAATGGCGATGTGTTGGGCGCGCACAGGTTGATGATGGATGCATTTGAGACTGATGTTCGACCACTTGTTGCGGAAGTGCGAAATCGATCAGGCGTTCCGGTCGATCCGATTGGAGAGCTTCGAAGCAGTGGAATTGAGCAAAAGCTAGCAACACAGCGCGGTTAAAGACTGTGGGCAACCCAAGCAAATGGCACGTCTTGTTGAATCGTCATGGCGGCCCAGATCGCATCCTCTTTGTTTTCATAACGTCCAAAAACAGCGGAACCCGATCCGGTCAACCCGGCATCTTTTGCGCCTTCCTTGATGAGCCTTTGAATGAGGTTAAGGGATCCAAGGGGTGCCACTCGCTCAAAATCGTTGAAGAGAATATCTTTGCGGGGGAAATCTTGCCAGGAGTAGTTCAAGGCGTCGAGTTTTTCAAAAGACGCTTTAGTGCTACATCGGTCCTCGGGTTGGACGACTAAGTACCATTCGACGGGATTAGGCGAAGGGATCGGAGTTAGCTTCTCGCCGTAACCTTCGGCCTTTGCTCTTCCTCCTAACAAGAAGAATGAAACGTCAGCACCAATCGACTTGGCAATGGCTTTTTTTTCGTACTCAGGCAACACTGCCGACATCAGGGACTTTGAAGCAAGGATGATTCCCGCAGCGTCGCTACTGCCGCCCCCAAGCCCGGCTTCACTTGGTATTCGCTTGATTAGCTTTATCGCCACCGGCGGAAAGTCAGCAACTTCCATCATGAGCCGTGCAGCACGAACAACCGTATTGTCTTCCGGAACCGACGGATCATCACAAGTAAAACTCAGTTCAGTCGCTCGCTCGATATGAAGTTCATCGTACAAGCTAATTGCCTGAAAAATAGATCGCAAAGGATGATAGCCGCGATGATCTTTCTTTCCAACGCTCAGAAACAAGTTCAATTTTGCTGGGCATTGGATTACCAAACTCAATGACTGCCTTCCTTTTCGCTGACAACTTCGACTTCGGCACCCAACTCTGGTTCAAAGTGCCGTTCCAGAGCTTGATTGAAGTCTTGCTCAGGCGTTACGGGAGGAATAACCGACACTGTCTTCGGATAGTGCGATAGGTCGAGTTCATCCAAAGCACGATCAATGGCACTTAACTGTGCCCTAGCTTCAGCGAGAACCGAAAGAAACTCTTCAGAGCTTAACGACGGATTTTTACCTATTAACCGGTAGCCAAGCATTTTGACTCTTAGGTTGTCTAATGTCGTCATGAAGACGGTTGCTTGGGCTTCCGTGCGTTGGATGCCGGCCATTAACTCGTTGTAGTGTCCGCGATACTCGCCGAGATTCTTTTCCGCAATCCTATAAAGCTCTTGTGCTTGGGGATCGGTTGGTTTGAACATTGGAACTCCGGGTCGGATCCGGTCAACGCCTTCGGACTGGAGAACTTCTTCAAACAAGATATCGGCACGACGCAGGGCGTTGTAAATCGTCATGGCTAGATCGCGAACCGTATCGGGCAATTCTTGAAATTGGGCGATGTCAGCCCGTTTCAGCTTCTTGATTCCGTCTTCAAAGCTCTCGAAGCGTTCGCGGCAACCGTTCCATAGGCTCATAAAGCGTGAGTTAATAAAGCGCTTTCGCTTTGCAGCAGCATCCGCTCGATTGTAATGGACAATCGAACTAAATAGGAAACCGATTATCAATGGAAATGGGCTTCCGGATGACGAACCAATCGCACCACAAACCAGCAAAAACAAAACGTGCAAAACGATGCGATTTGGACGCAAGAAGGCTCGCCAAAAAATCCGTTGATCGGCTTTTCGAATCTCCTCGCTCAGCATCACTTAACTTTACGGGATTGGAGGGCGCATTCGTTGTGTTTCGAATGCGCTTTCTACAGCAAATGCAGTTTGAAGCAGTATTTCATCACTCATTTGAGGTCCCATGAGTTGCAATCCAACTGGAAGTCCGTGAGCAAATCCAACTTGAAGAGAAATAGCGGGGAAGCCACCCATGTTTGCTGGAATCGTGCAATAGTCCAGTAACTTCAGCTGCATCGGATCCTGGCTCATCGCGCCTAGAGGGAAGGCAACAACGGGTGCAGTCGGAGATACAACAAGGTCAAATTCTTTGAAAGCATCGTTGAACTGCTGGGTCATCATGGCTCGGACTTGCTGGGCTCGAAGGTAGAAAGCGTCGTAGTATCCAGCACTGAGTGCGTACGTACCAATCATGATCCGAGCCTTAACTTCATGTCCGAAACCTTCGGCTCGAGTTTTGGCGACAACGTCAATATGTCCTTGCCCCTCGGATCGCGGACCATATCGAACTCCATCAAATCGTCCCAGGTTTGAACTTGCTTCGGCCGGTGCAATAATGTAATAAGTTGTGACACCAAGGGGGATCGAAGGAATGGAAATCTCCGTGATCTCAACTCCTTCCTTTCTCAGTTCATCAAGTGCTTGTTCCGTGACAGCCCTGACCTCGGGGTCTGTACCGTCGCCGTACATTTCCTTTGGAAAGGCGAGTTTGAGGCCCTTTAGCGAGCCTTTCTTCAGATCCTTTATTGATATCTGCGAATCAGGTATTGATGTGGAATCTCGATCGCAGTGCCCAGTGATAACGTTCGAAATGTTCGCCGCATCTTCCACGGTTTTCGCAAGCGGTCCAATTTGGTCTAGACTCGAAGAAAAAGCCACCAGTCCATAACGACTGCATCGGCCATATGTTGGCTTGAAGCCAACTATTCCGCAGAATGATGCGGGTAATCGAATTGACCCTCCGGTATCGGAACCAAGTCCAATCGGTGCCATTTCGGCGGCAACTGCAACGGTTGAGCCACCTGATGATCCACCAGGAGTACGCGTCAAATCCCAAGGATTTTTGGTCAACTTGAAAGCGGAAGTCTCAGTTGATGACCCCATGGCAAATTCGTCAAGGTTTGCTTTGCCAATCGTCACCGCTCCCGCAGATTTTAGGCGCTGGATCACGGTTGCATCGAAGGGAGGAACGTAACCTTTAAGGATTTTTGAGGCGCACGTGGTCTCAATTCCCTCCGTTGAAATATTGTCTTTAATGGCGACGGGGATTCCGGTCATTGATCCGGCATTTCCGGAATCAATCATGTTTTGGGCAACAGATGCCTGAGCAAGTGCTTTTTCAGGATCTACGGCAAGAAAAGCCCCATAAATTTGATCCTGCGACTCGATTCGGTCCAAAAAGGCTTGAGTAACCTCAGTTGCCGAGATTTCTTTTGATTGAAGCTTTGTTGCGAGCTCTGTCGCTGTAAGATGAGTAATCATCGAGCCTTAATCCTCAATGATCATAGGGACAAGGAACAACCCGGCTTTGCTGATTGGGGCATTCTTAAGGGCCGATTCTCGTCTTAACGAAGGCAGTGAGATGTCTTCTGCCCAAACATTAGTTAGGTTCGAAGCGTGCAAAATAGGTTCTAATTCTTGCAAGCTAAGCGATTGAATATCGCCGAAGTGACCCAACAGAGCATTCAGTTCTGTCTGAAGAGACATAACTTCGGATTCCTGCAGATCCAGGCGCGCAAGTTTTGCAACGTGCCGGACTTCTTCGAGCGAGATCGC
Organism: Armatimonadota bacterium; assembly: GCA_043760685.1. GTDB lineage: Bacteria > Armatimonadota > Fimbriimonadia > Fimbriimonadales > Fimbriimonadaceae > Fimbriimonas. The sequence continues at coordinate 8,094 of JAYUOQ010000369.1, forward strand.
CATTAGACCAAGAGTTTAGCACAACCGTTTCAAGGTTCTTGAACCTTGCGAGTGGAATAAGCTCATAATTCAATTGGGATGAGAAAACCAACCTTTGGGGTCACCGCACTTGCAGTCGTAACCCTCAGCATGCTTGGCGTATTCAGAGTTGCCTACGAACCCTTTCTACCTCCCTCACCAACAGAATATCTTGTTACCGTGCCTTCTTCTGAGCCCCAGCCCGCACCGATTGTTGAAATCAATTGGAAGAAAACGATTGAGCAGGGCCGGCTGGAAGCGAAGAAGCGAAAACTGGGACTTCTCATCCTCCTCATTGATCCTGCGAATTCTTATGCAAAGCAATTGGAACTGAGCGTTTTCCGAGATCCTGAAATGGCTCGATTTGTCAATCGAGCCTTTGTACCAGTGAAGATCAATCTCGACCAATTTCCTGACTTGTACCAACCAACCCTTCCAACGCAACGCCTTGTCAAAAACATCGAACCTGGAGTTGAGTTGTTGGTTACTGATCTGGAAGGATCGCTTGTTAGCCACTACATCATTGAAAACCCATTTCAGTACTT
>JAYUOQ010000370.1:0-3328 GCA_043760685.1 Armatimonadota bacterium
ACGATGTCAGCTAGTCCAGCACCACTACCATCACCTTCCATAGAAATAAAGTACATGCCTGACAAACTTGCGTTGCTTGCTCCCTTTATCTCCATGAATTCCCAGCCGTCATCAACACCAGAGGGATTAACGAACAGCTCATTGACTGCAAATTGAGCAAATGCGCAGGGTCCAATGACTCCGGCAAGTGCTACGATTCCTATTTTTTTCATTTATTCCAAGCTCCAAGAAAATTCAAACAAGTTCACCCAGCCACAATGCCAGTACCTCGCTCGATCAGAGATAGTGTGCCACTGAGATGTTAAGAGGGCTTTAAGCCCAGGTTAAGGGTTTGAAATTAACGGAATTGGACAGGTGGAACTGGTAGAAATACCAGTTCCAAGCATAACCAGACTACTTTTGGGTCGTAACGTCAATTTTGATTTCGGTCTTTTCAGAGCCTTCTTTGCGCTCGGAGGTCAAATTGAACTTTGCTCCAGAATCAAGCTTGCCTTTGCAGGTGCCTGTCTTCATGTCCGGGGTACTCGATTCAGAAGTTGAATAGTCTTTGATTTTGTCCTTGTAGAATTCAACTACCTTAGATGGTTCATCGCTGGTGATTCGACAACTGATAAAGCTCTTTTCTTTGTCGGTTTCTGCCCGCATCTGATTAGAACTTTGCTCAGTTGACCCTGGATAGAACGGCACACCAAGATCACTCTCGGTGATGACGACACTTTTTCCTAATGTCGCATCTACTTTTTCGCCATTGGAATCAGCTGCCTTGAGCGTCATTTCACCGTTGTTGGCTTTGAGGTCAAGATGCTCGCCGTTCGACCCAGTCGCGGTTAGCCCACCATTTTCCCCATCACTCTTAATCTTCAGTTTCTCGCCGTTTGAGCCTGAAAGCGAAACGTCAAATTTGTCTCCCTTTTCGCAACCGATTGCAAAGAGCGAGGCGAACAATATTGCACCCATAAGTAGTCGAGCATTGATCATCAGCAAATCCTACCGATCCTCCATTGGTTTCGTTTCACATCTAGGTCTATTGGGACTCGTTGTAGGGCTATCGAATTCCCAGAACCAAGGTAACCTTCGCTCACCACCGTATGGGAGATCACGCCCGACTCAATCGACTTCTTGGCCAAGACGGCAAATGCTTTGACGTAGCAATTGACCACGGATTCTTCAACGAGCGCAGCTTTCTGAACGGGATCGAAGACCTTGGCAGCGCGGTTCGAGTTATCGCCGCCGCCGCACCTGACGCCATTCAATTGCCGCCGGGAACAGCTCCGTTGTTACAGAACCTGAAGGGACCGAAACCGGCATTGGTTTTACGAACCGACGTTGCGAATGTTTACGGCAAGTCCTTGCCTCGAAAACTCTTTAGCCAATTGATCGACAATGCCGTCGAGCAAGCCCTTGTGCTTGATGCCGCTTGCGTGGTCGTCAACTTATTGATGCTGCCAGATCAGCCCCAACTCCACGAAGCATGCGTTGCGAATATTTGTCGACTCAAGCCAGAGTGCAACCGTTACGGAATGCCGCTGATGGTTGAGCCACTAGTGATGCAATCTAATGCTCTATCCGGTGGATACATGGTTGATGGCGACCTTGAGAAAATCTTGCCGCTTGTTCGCCAGGCGGTTGAGCTTGGAGCCGACATCATCAAGGCAGACCCTTGTGACGATGTTTCGCAATATCACGAAGTTATTCGGATTGCGTGTGGCACGCCGGTCCTCGTTCGAGGCGGCGGAAGCGTCCCGGACGAGGTCATTTTGCAACGAACATTTGACCTCATGCAACAAGGAGCCAGCGGAATTGTTTACGGTCGCAATGTTATTCAACACAAGAACCCAGCAGGAATGACAAAAGCCCTCATGAGCATCGTTCACGAAGGTGCTTCGGTTGATCATGCGTCGAGACATTTGGCATGAAAACGATTCGGTTCGGAATAATTGGTTGCGGACTGATGGGGCGAGAATTTGCCAGCGCCGCTGCCCGATGGAAACACTTAACCGGAATGACGGCAAAGCCAGAAATCGTTGCCGTTTCGGACGTTAATCCGTCGGCAATGGAGTGGTTCGAGGCTCCATTTTCGACCACCGACTATCGAGAGTTATTGGCAAGAAATGATGTCGATGCGGTCTATGTAGCCGTCCCTCATAATCTCCACGCTTCCATTTACATCGACGTTATCCAAGCTGGCAAGCACCTTTTCGCCGAGAAGCCGTTCGGGATTGACTTCGCAGCGGCGGACGAAATTATGGAGGTCATTCGCGACCATCCCGAAGTTTTGGTTCGATGCTCAAGCGAGTTTCCATTCTTTCCAGGCGCCCAACGGATTGCGGCAATGGTTGCGTCGAACGCGTTTGGGAAGATTTTGGAGGTTCAGGCTGGCTTTTGCCACGCTTCGGATATGGACCCGACCAAGCCAATCAATTGGAAACGCCAAGTTGCGACGTGCGGTGAATACGGTTGTATGGGCGATCTAGGCTTGCACGTCCTCCACTTACCAATCCGCTTTGAATTTGATGTCAAGAATGTTCGTGCGTTCTTGTCTAAAATTGTTGAAGAACGACCAGACGGCAGAGGTGGAACGGCACCCTGTGAGACATGGGACAACGCCATTTTGGCGTGCGAAGCCCAAGCCGGTTTTCCGATGATCCTTGAGACCAAACGGATCTCACCGGGAGATACAAACTCTTGGTATTTGAATATTTACGGAACTGCTAACAGTGCCGAATTCTCAACGCTTTCGCCCAAGACGTTGCGAACGATGCCATACAAGCAAGGGGAGCCTCAGGCGTGGCACTCAGAAAGCCTCGGATATTCCTCGGCGTATCCAACGGTCACGGGATCCATTTTTGAATTTGGATTCTCGGATGCAATCCTTCAAATGTGGGCGTCGTTCGTCGACGAAGTCGCGGGCAATTCGCCCAAATTTCGATGTGCAACTCCCGACGAAGCATTTGCAAGCCACCGGCTCTTTACGGCGGCTCTGGAGTCACATCGAACTTCCCAGGTTGTTGAGGTTTCATGATTGTCGTCGCTGGGCACCTTTGCTTGGATATCATTCCTGCCTTGTCAAGCGAGACGGAAATGCGACCAGGAATTTTGGTCGAAGCGGGAAAGGCGCAGCTATCAACTGGTGGAGCGGTCTCCAACGTGGGAATCTCCTTGCATAAACTTGGCGCAGATGTTCGGCTTGTCGGAAAGGTTGGGGATGACGCTTTTGGTCGGATCGTGCTAGACATTCTTTCATTCGACGGCTTGGCAGAAGGCATTGTGGTTGATACCATCGGCGATACTTCGTATACCGTGGTCGTAAGTCCGCCGGGACACGATC
>JAYUOQ010000371.1:0-8651 GCA_043760685.1 Armatimonadota bacterium
ACAGCGGCTTGTCCTTGAGAAAATCCGTGCTCAAGCCGTGTTGTTTTTGAGGTTATTCTCCCTCGCGCCTACAACGACAATCTTATCTTGAGTCATGAGTCCAAATGGTAGACACAAGCATACACTTTCAATTTCCAACAAAACCATTGGGAAGGTCAAACGTTTGTGTTTTCATGGGGATTGTTCCGTTGTTTTTTGCGTCAGTGTTGGCTACTCAAGCGCCAACCGAAGTGGTGGTTAAGCCAAAAGTTGTTTCCGTATCCATGTTCAAAAATGGATATGCGTTCGTCACTCGGGAGATTCCAATTACCGATAATTCGGCAAAAGTAGTCGAGGTTCCGCAGACTTCTCTGGGAAGTCTATGGTTCTGGACCAACGAAGGGCAAGTTGAATCAGTAACCGGGGTCGATGAAAGAACTCCGGCAAGCATGACCATTCCATTTGGCTCTAGCGACGAGATTCTACGAGCGAATATAGGCAAGAAGTTCTTGTTCAACATGCTATTCCGAGACGAAAAGGATGGCAAGGTAACCGACCGCAGACAGTCGGTCGAGGGAATCCTAAAAACCTTTGCAAATGACCTGATAGCGGTCGAGACGCCTGAAGGAACCTTCATGCTTAATCGAAGTAAGGTCGATTCGGTTGTCGCGAAGGATCCTTCGGTCGTTTTGACTCAAGAGCAAAAATATCAGCAGTCATCTCACTACTACAAAATCGTCACCAAGAACAACGCCAAAAGCGTCATGATGATGTCTCTTGAGCGAGGCATGACCTGGGCGCCGGGATACGCCATCGACCTCTCTTCAACCGACAAACTGGTCTTCACTGCTAAGTCCACTGTACTCAACGACTTGCTCGATTTTGACAACGCCAAGCTCCGGCTCATCACAGGCTTTCCAAATATTCAGTTCCAAGGCATTCTTGATCCTTTAACTTCGGGAATGTCAGTCGACGATTGGCTTCGGTCAATTTCAGGTGGGGCTACGGGTAGCTTTTCTGCCGGAGTGCAGTTAGGAGGCCAAGGTGGCGGAGGTTTTGGTGGCGGAAGAGCGGGTGAATTGACGATGAAAGCAGGAGCAGCATTAGTACCCGATTCAATAGATCGCATTACCTTCGATCCATCTGACAACAGTCTGATTGTCAAGGGAGCTAATCCCTTCCTCAGCGGTAACGCTGTCGGAGAACAGCTTGAAGACCTCTTCTTTTACGACCTCGAAAAGGTAAGCCTTAAAAAGGGATCCCGAAGCTACCAATATCTCTACCAATTCGAGACGCCATACAAGCGCACTTACTCGTGGGATGGACAAAAAGGAACACCAATTTATAACAAGATCAAGTTCAAAAACATGACCGGAAAGCCAATTTCAACAGCGGCAGCCTCAATGTTCAAGAAAGGAGAAGTTGTAGGCCAAGGAATGATGAACTATACGGCGGCTAACACGGAAGCCGAATTGACCGTCAGTCGGTCACTCGACTTCACCACCGATTCCAACACCGAGTTGATTGATCGAGCAGTCGGAGCGATGAAAGATAAGAAAGGGGTTGCAGTGATGGATCTAATCACCTATGAAACAGAGCTAGAAGTAACCAATCCAAAGCCAGAAGAAGTGTCATTCCAAATCAAACTTCCGATCCAAGGAGAAGTTCTTAAGACGGAACCTAAGGCCGAAAACGAAATCGCGAAGACAGGAATACGGGGACAAAACCCAAGTAACTCCTTGAAGTGGGAATTCAAGCTTGAATCTGGAAAGTCAGCAAAATTCACAGTTCGGTACAAGGTTTACGTTCCGACGGGGCAGTAAGGACGTCCAATAATCATGCTGTCAACAATTCTCAGCGGGGCTTTGCTTTTGCAAGCCCCTACCAAAATGACCACTCCCGAGGTCGTATCCGTCTCGATGTTCAAGAATGGCTTTGCATTCATCACTCGGAAAATTGCGATCAAGGATGGGGAAGCCAATATCGTAGAGGTTCCACGAGCATCTCTCGGAACCCTTTGGTTTTGGACTCCCGAAGGTGAAATTCAAAACATCACTACCGCCGAGGAGGTCTCGACGACGACGAAAGAAATCCCTTTGGGCACCTTCGATCAAGTCGTTTCCAAAAATATCGGTCGAACTATTTCGATTGAAGGCTACTCATCAACTGCCCTCGAGGGAAAAATTAAGTCGGCTGATGGCGAATTGTTGGTCCTAGAAACAGCGAGTGGTGCGATCGCAATCCCGAAGGGAACGATCCGTTCAGTGAAAACTTCTGATGCTGCTTTCAAGTGGACAACGAGTATTGAAACCAAGACGGAAAGCAAATTCTATCGAATCAAGGCCGACAAGAAAGCCAAGGAAATCATCATGATGTCGCTCGAACGCGGAATCACGTGGGCACCCGGCTATGCCGTCGATATTTCCAACCCGGACAAACTCACGTTAGCCTCCAAGGCAACCGTCCTAAATGACCTCATTGATCTCAAAGGAATTCCAACCAGACTCATAACGGGCTTCCCAAACCTTCAGTTCAAAGACATCCTTGATCCGTTCACGGCAAATATGAACGGAGACCAATGGCTTGGTTCGTTGAGCACTGGTGGCGCACCTGGCGGATTTGGTGGAGGTGGAGCACGAAGCCGGGCAAATGAAATGATGTCTCAGAATGCCTACGCTCCAATGGCGGATGCAAACGTCAACTGGGGAGGAAACTCCGGCGGTGACACGGGTGGAGAGCAAATCGGTGATCTCTTCTTTTACGACCTTCCTAAGTTCGACTCTAAGAAGAATTCCCGGCTCTACCAAAACCTGTTCCGATTCGATGCCGAATACAAGCACATTTACACGTGGGATATTGATGACCAAGTGGATGCAAACGGTAACTACAAGCCAGTCCCACCAACCGGGCAAGACGCTCAGGAAGTTTGGCATACGATCAAGTTTAAGAACGGATCAGGAAAGCCTCTCACGACTGCTGCAGCAACCATCTTTAACAAGGGCGAACTCATTGGTCAAACCATGATGAACTATTGCATGGCAGACGGTGATTGCGATGTAAAGATCAACAAAGCTCTTGATGTTCGATCCGATGCTAATGAAGAAGAAGTGGAACGAGAAAGGGGCGCGATCAAAGATCGCTACAACAATCCTCGATTCGACTTGGTTACGGTGAAGGGCAAGCTTGAAGTTCTCAACGGTCGCAAGGACAAAGTCCAAATGACGATCACCAAGAACTTGACAGGAGAAGTAACTTCCAATACTGGAAGCCCTGTGGTCACTAAGACAACCCGGGGATTGCGACAAGTCAATACAACATCAAAGATTGTCTGGAAACCAGAGATCAAGAACGGTGAGAAGCTGCTTTTGGAGTACACCTATAAACTCTACGTTCCAGCTACTTAGCCCAAAGTCCTTTCGCCCTTGTGAAATTGGTTCATAAGGGCGATAATACATTTATGCTCGTTTGCGCACTGTTATTTGGTCAGTCGTATGCCTCGCCACCGAAGGCCCTGAACTTAGATTCGTTTGATCAAGTTAAAGCGTACGCATCACCTAGCGCAAACGATTTAGCCTTTCAAGCGCTGAACTGGCACCCCCAAGTCCTTGACGGATTGATCGAAGGACACAAGCAGGACAAACCAGTCCTCATGTGGATGTACTTCGGTGATCCGCGTGGCAATTGCTGACAGAATGGCGCCAAGACCAGACAGTTTGTCTGGGATAATCCTGAAGTCGTAAATTATGTAGCCAAAAACCTCGTGGCGGTTGCTGGCGATGACGTGCAGTACAAAGAGCAACCTAACAAGCAAGTGCTTGAAGCGCGAATTGTTGATAAGATGTTCAGCGTCGTCAAAGAGGGGATCTGTCAAGGCATTTACGTAGTGACTCCTTCTGGCAAACTGATCTCGCGAGTCAACGCTGGTTGGCCCGACCCAGATGCAAAGCAAATCTTGGTCAACATTCAAAAGGCAACCCAAAGATATTATCAAATGCCAAGAGCCGAACGGCTCTTTAGCCAAGTTCCTGATCCGGTGAAGGATCGAATTGCCTTTACCAAGGATCAATTCTTTAAGCCAAACGGCACGCTTGATCTTCGGGTAACCAAACGTGGATATGCCTATCCGGGCATGACGACCTTCGATGAACGACATCCCAAATTCATTGGATTCGATCGCCTTTGGTTCAAGCCAAGCGAATGGCAACAGTTCTTCCCTCAAAGTCTCAAAGTTGGAGCAAAGACCCAAATCAAAGGAGCTCCACTAGAGAGATGGGTGCTCCATAACCACATGCAACAGGCAAGCAATGCATGGGATAGAGATCATATCAAATCAAGTTCCATGGTTAGCGAGGTAACTGGAGTCAACGGAACCTTGGTTGACTTGAGCCTAAAAGCTAGTTATTCGATGAAGGCAAACACTCAGTGGAACACCGGCTCTTACGATGGCTCTTTGCTCGGCAAAATTCAATATGACCTTGGAGCAAACAAGTTCACGAAGTTTGAAGTTGTCATGCTTGGCTGGCACCATGCAGGGAAGTTTTTGGACAACATGAGGGCAGGGGAGTTGACCCAGTGGGTGTCGTCGTATGCGACGCTGAACCCGTTGGCGGATTCCGATGATCGAATGATCCCTGGGAATTGGATGTGGGGCTACGGCCTGAACTGGTGTAAGACTCGGTAAGTCCGCAACCTCAATGAGCAAACTTGCGTCTCTATAGGCATGAGGCTCTATGCTGCCGTTATTATCGCTTTCTTAGCGGCAACAGGTTTGGCTTTTGATGCAAAAGTTGACTTGCTCAAGGCCCTGAATGAGGCGAAGAAAGCGGGATTGCCTGTTTCTCCAGCAGACATGAAAGTTTCAAAGCCGAGCAAAGAAACGATAGCACTGGAGAAGCTAATCGACAAGGCTAGCAAGACGATGCGAAAGCACGAACCGGATATTGGTGTGATTATCGATATCGACATGACGAACTTGAAGCGAAAGAAAAAAGGGCAAAAGGAACTTCCTTATCCAGCGGAAGTGACTCCGGCACAAAAGGCATCGAGAACGACGGAGACCTTAGCCATCATAGAACAGATTGGAGTTACGACGGCACCAAGACAATACAATGTGCGTTCGACCCCATTGGACTCCTTTCCACGATCCGCAAGTGTCAAGGCATTTGTCAAAATGGAACTTGAAGACATCGCTAAATTCGCAAGAAAGGGCGAGACGAAAGATGTATTCAGGAAGCTAAAGATTGTTCGTCGTTTAGTCCAAATTGTCCGATCCGATGCCACTGTCGTTGGACTCCTGGGAGAGCTAGCCGCGGAACAACAATACTACGCTGCATTGCAAAAAATAGCGATAGACTATCCGTCGCTAGGCAAGTCGTTTACTATTGAACTCGTGGCTCCGATTAAGAAACCGACCATTAAAGAGATCCTGAAGGAAGAATTCTTTCGCACGCTCTCGACCTTTGCAATGTCGAACGAGTTGGCGCGAAAATATCCTTCCGTTGACTTAGGAAATTGGAAACTCGAAGGTGGTAAGGACTCCCTCGATTTTTTGATCGCATCAACCAAATCTTGGACACTTGCGTTCCCAGAGTTAAAGTCTTGTCAGTCGGGTAAAGAACTCGAAGATCGATATAAGGGTTTGAAGTCGAAGTTAGGAACCTATAAGTTCAAAGACGAGGAAGAAATAGAACTTGGACCATCCTGGGCAGAGAACGCGAAGGCACTCGACAAAGCTGAGACAAAGCGTCTCGAAACGATTAAGGTTCTCGGTTTAGGCTAGCCTTTGCTGATTGAGCAACGTAAAGTGGCGTGGGCACGTCTCAAATCATATGCGGTTGATTGTCGTCGCAATTATTGGAGCCTGGGCTGTTTCGGTTCTGGCTGTCGACGCAAAAAGCGATTGTCTCAGGGCGCTCAATGAGGCAAAGAAGGCGGGATTGCCTATGTCAATTGCCGACTTGGGTCCACGTCCTTCTGAGAAGGGAAACAAAGAGTTAGCCAAAGAGCTTGTAGTCGCGAGAAGAATATGGACGGCTAATGAGAAACGCCGCATACAATTAGCAACCGATTATTCGGACACCAAGGTCCTTAAGAGAATTAAGTCTTTTGGTGACGTGGCTCGAAGTGATACCTTGATCCAATCCTCAGATCGACAGTTGCTGGAGTCGGCAAATAAAATTATCCGGCATGGGTGGAGACCTAAATACGATCCTACAGACGATAAAATGAAGCATCCTGAAGCGGTGGTGCGGGCAATGATTCGGGTCAAAATGGATGATGCGAATAGGGCGGCAGCCTCGGGAAATCTGTTAGAAGTCATCAAAGGTCTTCACGAGACCCACAAATTGCCGAGTCTCGCTTTAACGAACTCAAAATACATGAGCGTTTTTATGGCCGCTTCCCTGGAGAAATCCTATTACCAATATCTGCTCAAGCTCATGGAAAAATACCCTACTGTCGGTAAGCAGCTTCCGTACAAGGTCGTGGAACCGCTGCCTAAGCCCAGTGTGAAAGCAATTCTAAGAGAGGAGTTCTTCTATGGACTTCGCGACGGAATATATCCTTCGCAGCCAAGTTTTGTATCTCCTGCTTTTCCTGATCTAAAGATACCGAAAAGCCAAGAAGAGCAAATCTTATACCTAAAAGCAGTTAAGAACTTTACCGTTGTATACAAGAAATGCGGTGATGCTAAAGATTACGGTGAAGCAAATTCACGCTATCAATCAATCAAAAAAGATCTAGACTTCGTGATCAGCGACATGTTTAGCAAGGGCGAGAAAAACATTGTCGGACCCTACTGGGTGGAATGGTTTGGCGACATCGACCGAATCCTCCTGGACCGTGTAACGATCATCAAGAAAATGGGAATTAAGAAGTCAATGAAGAGTTAGCCAGAGTTAGCCCTCTGAACTCTCGTACTTCTCCTTCAGAGAACTGACAACGGTTGGATCAGCCAAAGTTGTCGTATCACCCAACGCTCTTCCTTCGGCGACGTCCCGAAGCAAGCGACGCATGATCTTGCCACTTCGCGTCTTGGGAAGTTCGGCGCAGATGAACAGATCATCCGGTCGAGCGATGGCTCCGATCTTATGCGCAACGTGAGCCTTTAGCTCCTTGATGAAAGCCTCTGAGCCCTCGTATCCAGATCGTAAGATAACGAAAGCCGCGATGGCCTGTCCCTTCACGTCGTGAGTCTTGCCAATGACAGCTGCCTCGGCAACAGCTGGATGATCAACCAGTGCGGATTCAACTTCCATCGTTGAAATGTTATGACCGGCAACAAGCATGATGTCGTCAACTCGACCGAGGAGCCACAAATAGCCATCGTCGTCCAGTTTGATGCCGTCTCCGGCAAAATAGGTATTCGGGAACTTGCTCCAGTACGTTTTTTGGTACCGTTCGGGATCATTGTAGATCCCTCGAGTCATGGATGGCCAAGGATAGTCGAGAACCAAGAATCCACCCTTGGCAGTTCCTGTAGCGTGAGGACCAGCAACGTCCACACCATTACCTTCCTCATCAAGAACCTTAACGCGAATTCCTGGGAAGGGATGGGTAGCTGAACCAGGCTTGGTGGTCGTGATGCCAGGGAGAGCAGTGATCATGATCGCTCCCGTTTCGGTTTGCCACCATGTGTCTACAACGGGAAGTTTTCCTTTGCCGATGGTGGAGTGGTACCACATCCACGCTTCCGGGTTGATCGGCTCTCCTACTGATCCAAGGAGGCGCAAAGAGGAAAGATCACAACGATTTGGATATTCATCGCCCCACTTCATGAAGGTTCGGATGGCGGTCGGAGCCGTGTACAAAATGGTCGCTTGATGCTTCTCGATGATTCGCCAAAACCGGTCCTTATCAGGAGTGTCTGGTGCGCCTTCGTAGATCAGAACCGTTGTTCCGTTGCATAAAGGGCCATATGTGATGTAGCTATGTCCGGTGACCCAACCGCAGTCGGCGGTGCAGAAATGGATGTCGTCTTCTTTGTGGTCAAAAACTAACTTGGATGTCGCCGATACGCCAACCATGTATCCACCGGTAGTATGGGTGATTCCCTTCGGCTTACCAGTGGAGCCACTTGTGTACAAAATGTACAGCAAGTCTTCGGCGTCCATTGGTTCGCATGGGCAATCACTGGACTGTTGAGGGACTAAATCTTTCCAAGCGATATCGCGTCCTTCAACCATATTGACCGCCCCTGTATTCTCGCCAGTTCGCTCAAGTACCAAAACCTTCTCGACGGAATGGCAACCAAGCTCCATAGCCTCATCGGTGATCTTTTTGAGTTGGACAACACCGCCGCGTCTCCATCCACCGTCGGCAGTTACGATGACTTTGGCTGAAGCATCGTTTGCTCGTTCTTGAAGGGAGTCGGCGCTAAATCCGCCGAAGACGACCGTATGCGGCGCGCCGATTCTTGCGCAAGCGAGCATTGTCATCGGAAGTTCGGGAACCATTGGCATATAAATGCAAACTTTGTCGCCTTTTCCAACCCCCAGAGATTTAAGGGCATTCGCAATACGACTGACTTCATCCTTCATTTCGGCGAAAGTGATTGTCCGGGAGTCGCCGGGCTCACCTTCAAAAATGATCGCGGGCTTGTTCGCTCGACTTCCTAATGCATGCCTATCGACGCAATTGTAAGCGGCGTTCAGCTTTCCGCCAAGAAACCACTT
>JAYUOQ010000372.1:0-3326 GCA_043760685.1 Armatimonadota bacterium
CTAGAAAAACTGATTCTCAAGTCAAGAATTTCTCGAAAGCTATTTGGATTGACCAATTCGGCTTAACGGTCGTTGTATTAATTCTTTAGGAGTTTGATGCGATCGAGGACCATCTTTGCCGAGATTTCCCATGAGAAATCCTTAGAACGTTGCTGGCCCATTTCGATTCGCTCTTCCCGAGATTCATATTCAAGAGCTGCAGATATTCCATGCGCTATTGATTCGCGATCTGTTGGATCGAAGTAGAAGGGAATATCGCCGCCAACTTCGATAAGGGCAGGAGAGTTACTTGACGCAACCAGAGTTCCATACGTCATGGCTTCTAATACGGGAACTCCAAATCCTTCTTCAATGCTGGCGGTTACGGCAACTCTTGCGTGCTGGAAGAGGGCAGCTACTTCTTCGTCAGGTACAAACCCCAGGAAATGCACTTTATTTTCGATGCCTAAGGTTGCTACAGTTTCGGCAATTCCATCAGTCTTCCAACCTTTTGCGCCAGCAATCACCAAGTCCAAATTCGGATACTTTGAAACCAACTTAGCAAAGGCCTCAAACAGCATCGGAAGGTTCTTGCGTGGCTCTAAAGTTGAAATGGTGAAAAGGTAGTCATTGCCATTTGGCAGTGAAGATGGTCTTTTGCTACTCTGATCAAAGTCGGGGGAAGATTGACCAATGCCAAATCTTAGTGCAAATAAGCGACTTTCGGGAACACCATAGGCTTTGCAGAAATCGTGAGCCGTAGCTTCACTATTGCAAGCGATGAAGGTTGAGTGTTTGGCAATATTTCGTGCCATTAACTCATGAATCCTGATGTCCTCTTCAGTATACGTTTTCGGATATTTTCTCCAAAAAATATCGTGCACCAAGCTACCCTTCACTAGTCCAGGAGTACGAGGCACAAAACCGCTGACTGAAAACCAAGCATCCAGCTTATGTTTAAGGGGTTCCAAATCTCGACCAATCCAATGCCACGAACGAGTTTTGGCCCAGCTTCTAACAACTTTGACGTTGCTCAATTTCAGCCAATGCTCAGGAATGAGAGAGTCATGTCGAACGAAGACCACATACTCATGTTCGGTGTGCAACAAGATTGCCTCCAAGAGCCTCAAAGATGTTCGAGAAACTCCGGCGTGCTTTGGTCCCTCAAAGTATATGTTCGTGGCTTGAAGTCCGATTCTCATGATCTGAGAGCCTCCTGGTAATAAGAGAATAGGTCCGCCTTGTAACGATCAAGAGTGAACGGGGCATCCCAATACCTATTAAAGGCATTCTTGCTGAGCTGCTCAACATATTCGTCACTTCCAAGCTTCTTCAAAGCTTGGGCGAGGGATTTTTCGTTGCCAGCTTCGAAAAATAATCCGTTGAAACCATCTTCGATCCAATTTGTAGCTGCTGAAGTGTTGGGGATTACGCACGGGATCCCTGCCGCCAGGCACTCTAGAACGACGAGAGACGCGGTTTCATGCCATCGTGAGCTCAAGATGAGTGCCCGGGCTTTGCATTGCTCATTCTTGACTTCGCCAGATGAGACCCAGCCGAGAAATTTTGCCGTGGGGTTTGATTGCTCGATTTTGTTGCGCATTGGTCCATCACCAACAAAAGTGATTTGGAGTCCAAGATCTTGGTAAACCTTCGCTGGGGTAATGCCATCCTTTTCTTCGGTCATTCTGCCGATCCAGAGATAGCTTTTCGAATTCTCCGGGAATTGTCGCTCAGTTGCGGCTGGATCGACGGGATTGAAGAGGGTTTCGACATTCACTGTGGTGCCAAAGTGACTTTGTAGGATATCTCTCTCATGGTCAGAGACCGCGAGGACTTTAGCCACTTTCTGAGGAACGTGGAAAAGTTTGTTGCTCGCCCATGTTCGCGCAAAGCGCAGTTGTTTCAGCCGTTTGGCAGTTGGTCCCATGCAATCGCTTTTTAAACAGGCCATAGATAGCGGTTCAAGCGGGCATATGGAGGCTTGAGGATAGTTGAATAGGGTTGCGGTTGGGCACGTGATGCCGAAATCATGGCATGTCACGACAGTTTTCATTTCGAGGCTGGTTGCAACATGAAGTATGACTTGCGTGAAGCAGTTATGAAAGCCATGAGCATGCAAAATGGTGTTCTTCGAATCGAACTTACTTAATGTTGATTTGATGTGTGCCTTCATCTGACGATCTTCGACCAGGTTGAATATCATGTCCTTTTTGCTCATGGCAAAGAATCGATTGAAGTGGAGGGGCAGATCGAGGCAGATAGCTTCGACTCCTTTTAGATTCGCGTAGGTTGGATCAATGACCTTTGCCGAGGATACGACCGTCACGTCGATGCCTTCTTCGCTCAGGAGTCTTACGGTATCAAAGGCAATACGCTCGGCTCCGCCGGTCGGTCCGCCGCCTTCGACCGCAATGATGACTTTACCCAGCCCGGTTATCATGACCCTCCTGGCAAATCTCGTAAATTTTGACCAGCTCATCGACATGAGCTTCGATCGTCGGTCGGCAGTCTTGAAAAGTTGAAAAGGCTTGTTCGCTCATTCGCTGGACAAATGCATCGGTATTAAAGGATTGCAGTGCTGAGAGAAAATTTTGATCAGCATAAATGATTCCGTTCTCGCCGGACTTTATGTACTGCTTGGCTCCAACGTTCTCGCTCACAATGCACGGTACACCCATTTGCATGGCGTCGATAACGCTGAGACAAAGAGTCTCTCGCCAAAGTGAGGGGACAACCAGAGCCCTTGCCATTTTAAGCTCGATAGCAATGGCGGGTTCTTCAAGCCAACCCGTAAACCGTGCGGTTGGATACTCAAGTTCGAGCCTTTCTCGCAGTGGTCCGTCACCAATTACAACCGCCTCAACTTGTGCTTCTAATGCACACTTTAAGAACGCCTCAACGCCTTTCTCTTGGGTCAAGCGACCAATGAAGACAAACGCCTCGTTTGACTCGGCGGGCACCCGAACCTCCGACGTAAATCCGCTGATCGGCGGTATGCGCGAATGTGGCGTCTTCGATGGTCCCAATGCCTGCACTGTGGTGAGTTGTTCGAGGTCAGAGATGTGGAGGAATGTGTTTGATCGTCGATTGATTGCCCAAACGGATTGATTCCAAAAGAAGCTGGTGAGTTTCGGCAACTTGTACTTCCATGGTTGGTTTTGGCATTCGCAAGTGATGCAACTGAGAGACATTGGCTTTTTTATACAGTTGACGCCAGCTCGATGGTCAAACCAGAGAGAAGTGGGGCAGACCGGCGAATAGTCGTGATTGTGAGTGATCGTTTTGAAACCCATATCCTGAGCAACGTGAGCCACAATGCCTGATAGCCGCAAGCGAAAGGTATG
>JAYUOQ010000373.1:0-8604 GCA_043760685.1 Armatimonadota bacterium
TGTTGGGTTTTGGGGCACCAGAACTTCTCCACCCGGTTCCATGACCGTAATTGCCCAGGGAGCCAAAGTTACTGCTTTGGATCCATGATTCGTCACTTGGTGCTGAATCTCAAAGAAGCTTGACCGCACAATGACTGACATCGACTTTTGAATGCCAAATTCATCAATCGGACTCGATAGCTTTACTCCGCCTTCGATCACTTCCTCAAGAACTGGAAACGAGTCGGGAGCATAGGTGTTCGGCTTCTTTTCTGGCGCGATCCAAAGTCGATGCCCACCATATGAATGATAGAGTCCATCCTTCAGGCCCTCGTGCTCTTTGCGAACCAATAACATATTGGGTCCATCCGAAGGGCCATAGTAGAGAATTCTTGGTCCTACTTCAGTGGTTACGATGAGTTTGAGATCATCCAGTCGAAATACTATACAGTCATCGAAACCAGCAAAGGAACAGCGCTCAAAACTCACGGATGTAAGACTACTTGATTCGCCACTGATAGTTCATTCTGGCGGTCCAATCGTTCTTGCCTGCCAACGTATTATTTGTGTTTTGTAGCCAGCCTTGGTTACCAAACGAAAGGCTAAAGACTTGGTTTTGCGAAGTCTTCTGATCGAACGACAGTCCGAAACGGACATAAGAGTTTCGACCAGCCGTACTGTCATTTTGCTCAATGCCGTAGAACATACCTAGCGGTGAACCAGAACTATTGAACAACGACAAATTCATTCCTGCTGTTCGGCGGGTAGTTTTCAGCGCGTCATCAACCATTTCGTCAAATTGGCCGCCGAACGTCAAATTCTTGTTGCCGGTAAAGTCGGCTCTCCAGACATTTCTTCTTTGGGCAAGTGGCAAGGTACCCAAAACAATGTTTGGATTTGCTGGTCCTTCAGGATTCGTTTGAATAGAGTTCGACAATTGGAATGACTTCGATGGCTTCCAAGTCAATTGGTAGTCTCGAATTGCATATTCCTTATTATCAGGCATCAACCGTTGCTTGTACGTGAATGAAGCTGAAAGTGGAGCCTTGTCCGATGGATCGGTCTTGACTCGATATGTTCGGTCAATAGCCCTCTTGCCTTGCTGGTCAACTTGGCCGCGGTACTGGAATCCGACCCCATACTTGCCAACATGAGACTCGAATGAACTAGCAACATCTTCCTTCAGCCATCGACTGTTGTCCGATGCCATGTAGGTGTTAATGTTCAGCTTGCTGCCTTCAAAGAAGCCGACTCTGAATGGCTTATTGGTCGCCAATGAGAAACTTGAAAACGCCTGAGTTCGACCGAGTTGGTCGTCCCACGTGTTTGAAAGATTTGAGAATCCGAATGAAGTTCCATTGAGGTTTGCACCATTGACTGGCGCGAGGGGTTGACCCGGAGTGAATTGATTCACATCCTGTCCAAAGCCAAATCCAGTATTGGAGAATCCGGAAGATTCGCCGGTCATCTGGCGAACTTGACCAAAGGTTGCTTTAACCCCTTTGCCAAAGTCCCACCACATACCGATGTTCTTCTTCTTTTCGTCTCGGTCACTACCAGTTCGATTGATCGTCGTATCAGTTAAGCTCACTCCAACATTCTTCGTTAGCTTTGCGCTGATCGTATTAGAGTTGATATCCTCGTTCTTGCCGTCGCTGAATGAGGTCTTTGTCTGTTCAGTACGAATGGAAGTGTTTTTATCAAGCTTGGTTTCGACTGCGACGATCGTCTTGTTGCTATCGGCGGCGGCGTTTGCGCCACCATGCTCTTGCTTTTCGGTCACAACAGAAAGCGATGAAACACCAAATTTTTGGTTGATAGACATTCTTTCAAGCGAATTTGCCAAGAGCATACTGTTGGATGTCTTGTTCACTTGACCAAGCTTTGTATATCCAAATTGAGTGTTCTTGCTGATCATCATATCAACAAAGAGTTGCTCATTGTCACGAAACTCGGTTGACAATTGGTTGTATGCACTGGACCTTGAATAATCAAGTTTCAAATTCTTGAGAGGAGCAAACTTAAGTCGCGAATCCGTTTGGTTAAATCCGTTTAGGGAAGCTAGATATGCTCGTTCCGGATCCTCAATTTGCCCCGCAGCCAAAAAGTCAGATCCAACGTTTCGGTTATTGTAATAGGCTTCTATTCCCTGACCATTGTAAGCAACTTTGGTTCGGTCCATTTGCCCCTTACCTAAATTTGCGGAAAGGAAGTTTACGTCGAGGACGCCCTTCTTACCCATATTTAGGTTCATTCCAAGATCAGTTCGGGTTAACCCAATCACTGATCCGAGGACTCGCTGCTCGAATCCCATCAAATTTGTAACTTCAGAGAACGAGGAACCAAGGTCTAACTTTCGAATATTAAACTTAAGGCCCTTGCCCGCATACTCAACGGTATTGTTCGTTCCTTTGCCCTTTGATCCAGTCAGCTCAGTGCTAGAAATCTTTAGCGAAGATGATTTAGTTGGCGCCATGGTCAGCGTCTTATTGTCGCGGGCTATCCCAGCGGACCTACCAAAAAGAGGTCGCTCCTGACCTGCATTCGCACCAACACCATACATCTGGGCAATCGAATTGATGTTCGCATCAGTTTCGGCTGGGTTGAGCGAGCCAAACCGATTGAACTTCGAATCAACTCCGATAGAAGTAGAATCAAGGCTCCAAGTTTTCCCTTTAAGGCTCACCTGGCTCTTGTCAATTCCGGCAACATCGTCGCCGACATGACTTTGGGCAAACAAGAGATTTGTCCCCTTGCCAATAATTCCCTTTGTAAGAGCAAAATTCTGTCGCTTTAGTCCGGCTTCGAGTCCAAATACGCCACGATCTGCTTCAAACCGATTGAATCCTTTGTCAACTTCCTGAGTCGTGTATTCGAATCCGAAACGAGTTGAGTCAAATCCCAATCGGGACTGATGGATCGAAAGCGATTTTTCAATATCCTCAACGGACGTTGTGCTGTAATTCAAGGCACCAAACGATGACTTTAATGAAGCAACGTCTGACGATTTCCGAATGGCCTGGGATTGCGACTGTTGTTGCCAGTCGGCCACGCCAAGGTCCTTAAATCTGGAGAATCCACGATCAATCTCAGTTGAATTATGCGAGAACGAAAGTCCACCATTATTCATCGCGTAGGACGACGCTTTGATTCCCTTAGTACCGTCACTTACTGACTTCTGGGAAGCAGAGAAATTGAGTCCGCCAAGCGCAACGTCAGAGAGTCCCATGGACTGGCGCTTGAGCCCTTTTTCCCGGGTAAACGCAGCAACCTGGTCATCCTTATAGCCAGCATCTCTTACCGCACCAAAGCCAGTGAAATTCGAACTGATATCTTGGATATCAGCCGAGAACTTCCCTTTTCCACCGATTGCATAGTTAAATGCTTGCACCAAGAAAGATGAGTTTCCGGTATCACCAGCGGCTTGACCACCTTTGGCTTGACTATCATAGTTCAAACCACTCGTGACATTTTCCTGCATGCGACTACCAGTAAAGTAGGCACCCGACAAGCCCATGCCGGTTCCCGTAAAATTGTTTCGGGTTCCCCAAAGGTTTGATCGCAAAATCTTGCCATCGGCACTTCGCTCAGTTTGACCAATGCCGAGGTGCATAGAGAGCCCACCGGGCAACAGATCGAACTTCCTAGGCAGCAAACCGGAAACTGCCGTTCCCGAATCCACGACCGGTTTTGAATCATATCGATATTGAACCGAAAGACCATCTCCATCTCGATAAGACCGAGATACATAAATTACGCCAACAGCGTAGTCAATGCTGTAATCTTGTCCAGCTTTTAACCTAGCTCCATTAAGGAAAACAAGTTCGCTGTTCTTGATGACATTGCCAAACCGTAAGGGGGCACCGGAACCACCAGGGGTTAGCCGAACCATATCCATCGCCGGAGTTCCTCCAAGAATGAGGGAACCTGAATCGGTCTTCAGATCGTCAGAGTTTGTGACAAGGGGAAGTATTTGGGAATAGGCGGATGACGCCAAAAGCACGGGCAGTGCCAGCGTAGCTCTTTTAATAATCTTCCTTGCGTTCTTCATCCGGACGTCTCCAAGATGAGATAAATCCCAACTACACTATATTGTAGCCTGGAATTCCCCCTTCCATAGGTATAACGCCCACAAAGCTACCAGGTTTCCCAAAACTTCGCTTTTTTTTAACGAATTTTCGTCGTCGTGTGGAATTTTCTAAGTGGAGGGAAGCGGAAGTATTTCCGTTTTGAATAGGAAACATGTCTAAAGACGGAATGGTTTACTTGATGCTTACGCTTGAAGAGGCGACGGATTTGTTCTTCCGATGCCTGAGAAGTCCTGAAGAGGATAATCCTATGTCCGAACTGGTCTTGAGCAAACTTGCTCGAGCACTTGCAGAAGCAAGCGAAGACGACTTGAGAATGTCTGCCTGAGATAGCTGTTAAGCCGTCAGCTTTCAGCCGTCACCTTTCAGCGGTCAACAAACAGGAACCTAGCTCAAATCGCTCAATCTTTGAATGCGCTCCGAATCGGCACCAAGTTCATCCGACAGCAAAAAAACCGCCCGGGCAAAATATGGCTTTGCTTCGTCCGACTTTCCTTGGGCAAGCAGGGTCTCTCCAAGTTCTTCGTAGACATATCCATCCGATCCGCTGGCTAGTAGTTCGGTTTGGATTTTGATCGCTTCATCGAGGTTCCCGATGGCGCGGTGGCAACGGGCGAGACACCATTTTGCGATTTGGATGCTGGATGGCGGACCAAATTTCAGGCGGGAATCAAGGGCTTGTTGGAATGCTTTTAAGGCTTCTGCGTAATTCTCATTGTCAAATAGCGACCAGCCAAGGTTGTTGTTCAGCGTTCCTGCCCACCGGTTTGCCCAGGCACTGCCTGATTGATTGGCGATGGCCAGAGCCTCTTGATTGATTCGAATAGATTCCTGTGGTTCAGCAATGATTGCCAGCATGTGCATCGCATCTACTTTAAGATCGTCGGCGTCGCTTTGGGTGGCTGACTGAAAGAATGGAATGCTCTTGTCAACTTCTTTGTCGCTTCGAAATGCTCGGCCCCGCTCAAGTTCAAAGCAGGCTTTTGGTCTACCGCCAGCGGCAATTGCCTCTTCCCAACCCTCATCGAGAATTGCGTGGCATTGGGGACAGTCTCGCCGAAGGCTATAAGTCCGGGCAATCTGCGCCCATGCCTCAAGATATTCCTCTCGATTCAGATTTCCTTGAGCAAGAAGTTCTCGAAATCTGTTTTCACTGGCTGCAGGATCGTCAAAATCCCAATATTTACGTGCGTCAAAAGCCATGGTTTTTCGGAAATATTTTACTTGCTCTAATCGTCGAGTCGAATAGCCCTTAAGACTTCTAACAAGACTTGCCGACAATATTGCTGTGGCGAAGAGAGAAGAGTCGTTAAACATTTGGGATTTGTTTGATATTCCATCCATCGAGGAGGGAGGTGTTGAGGCATATCTCAAAACCATTCTTTTACGATGCGCCGGTTGGTTTGAAGCCAAAGCTGCATCGGTATTCGTTGCCGAGTCCGATGGAGTGATCCGATGTCAAGCATCAATTGGAACAAGTATTTCTAAGGACGCTACGATTACAGAAGGGCAAGGAATTGCCGGTAGTGCTCTCCAACATGGCATCGCGATGATCGTTGAAGATCCGAAAGATAACCCACTCATCGCAAACCAAATTCGAGAACGACGAGGCGATATTGGGAGCGCAATGGTTATTCCATTGATTTCCAATGGCAGAAAGCTTGGCGTTCTCAACCTTGCTCGAAACGTCAACGATTTAGCCTTCAACGAGGAAGATTTAGCGAAAGCCAACACCCTGGCGGCAAACATATCGCTAGCCGTAGCCAACTGGAGAATGATTGGGGAAATCAAGTCCGCCCACGATCAAATCACTACCGTATTTGACCTTCTGAGCGTTGCGGTTCTTGCGATCGAGAATGGCGAGATCCAGCAAAGGAATCATGAAGCTGACCGACTCTTTGGGCGGTTGTCGTACAAAGGGATTCTCATGAATTTGCCTTCTGCATTTGCCGATGCAGTGAATGAAGCGATTGTTCAAGCCGAGTCTGGCAACCATTACAAAGTTCAAAAGCAAAACGAAGAAACGAGTTGGATGATAAGCTCTTCGCCACTACCAGAAGGCGGAGTCTTGCTCATGGTTGAGGATATTACAAGTACCGTAAGAGGAACCCAAGAGCTTTCTCGAGTTCGTCGCTTGGCTGAAATTGGCCAAATGACGGCAGCTATAGCCCACGAAATCCGAAATCCGCTCACCGGAATTCGAAGCGCAGCCCAACTTATCGCCCACGCTCCAGAACAATCTGAAGAACTTGCTCAAATGATCGAAGACGAAGCAGTAAAACTCAGCGAACTCTGTACTCAATTCTTAGAATTTGCAAAGCCAGCGGAACCGGTATTCAGTATCGGAGACCTCCAAGTTATTGCGGAGCGACTTGCCGCGGTTCATGCTCACGAGTTTGAAGAGGCAGGAATTGAACTGACAACCGAAGGAGCCCAACACAGTTTGGTGAGCATGGACAAGAACCAGGTTGAGCAGGTCATGCGCAACCTCCTTATTAACGCACTTCAAGCCACATCACGCGGTGGAAAGGTCAATATTCGAACATTTGATAATGGCTTTGAGTTAAGTGATACCGGTGCAGGTATGTCTGATGAGATTCTCAACCAACTTTACATGCCGTTCTTCACTACCAAGCCAAAGGGCACCGGTCTTGGACTCAGTAATTGCCGAAAAATCATCGAAGCCCACGGCGGAAAGATTGAAGTTCAATCAATTCCTGAGCGAGGTTCAAGGTTCTGGGTTCAATTTGCCGATCATTTAAGGATAGCCGCATGAGTAAACATTCAAAGATCCTAATTGTTGATGACGAATTGAACATTCGCCGAATCTTGCAAATGGCTTTCGAAAAAATTGGGAACCAAGTCTCGGTAGCCGAAGATGCTCACAACGCTTTGCAGTTGCTCGAAAGCAACACGTTTGACCTAGTTATTACCGATGTCACGATGCCCGGCATGAATGGATACGAACTTCAAAAGATCATTCATGAAAACCAACCTAATGTTCCGGTCATCATCATGACCGCCTACGGAACCATTCCTCAGGCAGTAGCCGCCATCCGAAATGGCGCTTTTGAATACGTCACCAAGCCTTTTGATCTTGATCAACTCAAGAAAATTGCTGCGAGCGCACTGGAAGGCGAATCGACCCCAGCTAAATCAAAGAAGAAAGCTGGAAAGGTTGACCTCGGTGGAGACCCATTCTTAGCGGTTAGCCCAGCAATGAAACAAGTCTTGGAAACTGTCAAACAAGTGGCGGACTCAAAAGCGACCATCATGATTGGTGGTGAGAGCGGTGTTGGCAAGGAAGTTGTTTCCCAGGCAATCCACTCCCTTTCTTCTCGTGCCAAAAAGCCATTTGTCGCAGTTAGTTGTGCAGCGTTACCGGACACTCTGCTTGAAAGCGAACTCTTTGGTTACGAGAAAGGAGCCTTTACCGGTGCGAACGGCAGTAAGATTGGCCGCTTTGAAGCAGCTAACGAAGGAACCCTGTTCCTCGACGAAATTGGTGAGATTCCGCACTTGGTTCAAGTTAAATTACTCCGCGTTCTCCAAGAGCGAGAAATTGAGCGCTTGGGCGGCACGAAACCGACCAAGATTGATGTGCGCTTAATCACGGCAACTCATCGCGATCTACGGGCCGCAGTAGAGCAAGGGTCTTTCCGATTAGATCTTCTTTATCGGCTTCAGGTCGTCGAGATTTTGATTCCGCCTCTTCGTGAACGGATAGAAGATATTGTTCCTCTCGCAGAGCTGTTTATGACGAAGTATGCATCAGAGAATAACCGCGAGCGGCTTGCCATTGGTCCCTTCGCAACGGCATCACTGCACGCTTATTCATGGCCAGGAAATGTCCGTGAACTCGAAAATACGATTGAACGAGCCATGGTTCTCGCGCCGAGTTCCGCAACCGAGCTTGAAGTCAAATTGCTGCCAGAGCGTATTCAGAAGGCAGCGTAAGCTAGGGTTCTGGACTTCAATTGTTAAGGCTTCTTGAACTTGGGCTGGATCGCCATGACGCATAAGCCCAAACATGCCATAATTGAAGTGTTCACAGTCGAACAATTACAACTGAACACTGTTTCGTTCAGTCCGAAAGCCTAGGACATGGGCTACGACCAAAAGGAGGTTCCACATGGTTGTAAACACATTCCTTCGAAGAACATATTTCGTTCTTCCAACGCCGATCCGACGAGCAATTAGGTTTGCTCTTCCAAAGCGAGTCAAGGCAGAAGCTAAGCCAAAGCAAAGCTTTTTAGCCGACATTGATGCAATGTCAGAAGCGGTATTCGGCCCACTCTGGAAAGAGTAGAGGATATTGATGAGAGCCCCTCAAGTTGAGGGGCTCTTTTGTATTTCAAGGTCATCTGTGATGCTAAGATAGTCCTAGATTGGGACACGCAAGACATAGAAGTTTGGCAAATGGTTTGACCAATCTTGGGATCGGCATTCCCATTATTGCCGCTGTGATCTCAATGTTTCAAGGCCACATTGGCATCCAATTGATGGGAGTCACGTCCCATACTCCTTACAGTTCAAG
>JAYUOQ010000374.1:0-8569 GCA_043760685.1 Armatimonadota bacterium
GGATTCAGTATCTTCCGCATGCAAACAGGCGGTTGTCGTCCGAGAATCCGTGCAACCAAAGGACGGCGACTACCTAAGATATCATGAAACATATCGAAATCTTTATACAAATCTAAGGTCTTGGAGTTCGGAATAGCGTTCCCTTATTTGGTGCTGATAAGGTAAAGTTGTAGTTCGCGCCCCATTGCGCCTTATCCGAGAGATTTATGACCATTGACGAGACCCAGGCACCTAAGAGCGATATCGACGCTCTACAGCCGGAAGAAATGCCAGCTGCAGTGTCCGACGCCCAGCCCCCAGAGCAAGCTCCTTCTGAGCCAATTGCTTCCGAGACACCCGACCCGACTATTGATGCTGAACCAGTATCAGAAGCCGCCCAACCCACCGAAGCTCCTGTAGTTGAAGAAGCTCCTGTTGCACCCGTCGTTGAAGAAACGCCAGTTGCACCAGTTGTCGCCGGAGCACCCGCAGCAGTTACCCCGGTAGTCGAACCAGTTGCGGCAGTTGACGGCGTGTCAACCGCTGACGATGGCGATCTTTTTGAGCAATACATGAATGCTCTTGAAGGCGGAGAGGCTGTTGCGAATTCCGATTCAACTTACAAGCGCCTCAATAAGGGCGACCGAATCGAAGCGACCGTTATTCAGGTCGAACACGACCGAGTTTTTGTTGACCTAGGAACCAAAGCTGAAGGTGTTATTCCACTAAGCGAACTTAGTGACAAGAACCCAACCACCGCAATTGGCTTTGTCCAACCAGGTGACAAGCTCCAAGTTGTTGTCTTGAACCCAACCGGATCCGAAGGGAACCCAACGGTTTCGAGAAAGCGAGCCGAGTTTGAAGAGCAATGGGATCGAATCATCAAAGCGTTTGAGGACGGAAGTCCGATCAATGCTATGGTGGTTGACCGAGTCAAGGGTGGTCTAGTTGTCGACGTAGGCGTTCGAGGATTCGTTCCTGCAACCCACGTTGGAAACGGAAAGCTCCGAAACATTGACAAGTTTGTTGGCCAAACGCTAACCCTTAAAGTTATCGAGCTTGAGCGGGAAAGAAAGAAAGTTGTCCTTTCCAATCGACAAGCTGAAGAAGAAACCCGAGGCGCAGCTAAGGATGAAATCTTTAAGAACATTAAAGTTGGCGATACGCTGACTGGAACCGTTCGGCGACTAACTGACTACGGTGCGTTTATTGACCTAGGCGGCGTTGACGGCTTGCTTCACATCTCAGAAATGAGCTGGGCGAGAATCAGCCATCCAAAGGAAATTTTCAAGGAAGGTCAAGAGATTCCAGTCATGGTTCTCCGCCTCGACCAAAATGTTGGCAAGATCTCATTGGGTCACCGACAAGTTCTGCCTGATCCATGGAATTTGATCAAATCAAATTACAAGATCGGTCAGAAGATGATGGTCAAGATTGGTCGCCTGGTTCCTGCTGGAGCGTTTGTTAAGCTCGAAGAGGGTGCGGAAGCATTTCTTCCGCTCAGCGAAATTAGCTACCGCAGAATCAAGAAGCCAGAAGAAGTTATTGCAGAAGGACAAGAAGTCGAAATTCAAATTATTGATCTTCGAACCGACGAGCGCAGAATGGTACTTTCGATGCGTGCCCTTAATCCTGGAGAAGGCGGTCCTCGCCCTGCAGGTGGATACGGCATGGAAGAAGAGTACAGGAAGCCTAGAACCGGTCCTGGCGGCAACAAGAGCGGCAGACGAAGACCAAACGATGATTCTGATGACTCGAGACGGGGAACCGCGACGGGTGGTGCCACAATCGGCGAAAGATTGGGCATGTTGAAGGGTCTTTTGAAGAATTCTGACAGCGAATAGAACAATTTCCCGAAGGTTCTTGCCATTCTATAGGCAAGATGAGAATTGCCGTTACAGGCGGAATCGCTTCGGGAAAATCCACGATCATAAAAATGCTCCGGGAACGGGGCATTTCTACATTAAGTGCCGACGCAATTGCCGGCGATATTCTTTGGGAAAGGGACGTCCAAGCTCAGCTCATGAGCCACTTTTCTACCAGCGAACCCGTCTCACCAGTCGTCCTTAAAGGACTGATCACCCAAGGCGATGAGAATCGCCGCGCCATAAATCGGATCATGCATCCCGCTGTCGCAGAGCAAATTAACCAATCGAGTGCCGTCGCTATAGAAGTTCCTCTCCTTTTTGAGACATGTTTGCAAGTTTCTTTTCAATCAATTTGGGTGGCAACTTGCACCAAGGAAACTCAGATGGCTCGCCTTCGTGATCGATACGGAGAAGGTGCGAATTTTAATCCAATTTCTTGGCAATTAGATTCAAAAGTGGCCCTCTCATTCGCCGATTCCGTCATCGAAACAGACTCCGGCATTGAGGAAACTTTAGCAACTTTGTTGCAAGAAGCGAAAAGATGGGGCGTTTCTCTTGCAGTTTCTTGAGACTTTTCATGATATAATCCAGCGACCTGTCATCAAGGGAAGGTTTTTGCCTGTAAAGGTGTCAGGAATTCAAAATGAGGGAAATGGGTAACTCTAGGTGGGAAGAAATTGTGCAGAATGTCAAAAATTCGGCATATAATGGATTTCTATCTGCCAAGGTAAGTGCCCGCAGATTCGAGTCAGCTATGGAGGAGACGTCAAAGTGAGACGGTTCATCGCAACTTTGCCAGGCAAAGTAATCAGCAACGTGTTAGTGTTAGCTCTTGTACTTCCGTACATGTTGCTAGGGCTTTCTACAAGGGCTAACGCCCAGTTGAGAAGCTTGCCAGGTTGGGCGGTCGTCGATTTCGTCAACAGAAAAGCCAAAGGAACTACTTATGGGGCAACAGCCGCACGAGCAATTTCCGGAAGTCTTTCGCGATCAGGTAAATACGATGTTCAGCCACCGGAAACGGTTGCTAGAGTTGTAGAAGGATTAGGGCTATCCCAACCACTACCGGACATTTCAAACGTTTTGCGTGTAGCAAGCGAAATGAAAGTTCAAACCGTGGTTTCGGGAGAAGTTGCCGATTATCGGATTGATAAATCCGCTGCCGGCAAGCAAGCTCGAGTTTCAGTAAGAGCTATTTGCTACGATGTAGCATCTGGTTTGCCAGTTAATGGTGCCGCAGTTTCAGCATCTTCGATCGTTCGATCGGCAGACGTTGCAGACGATGTGCTCATCAATGATGCATTGGGTCAAGCTGCTTCTTTGGCTGTTAGCCAAATAAGTTCGCAGACATTGCCAACCGGCACAGTGCTTAACACAGGTACGACAAGCGCACTCATAAATAGTGGTTCAAGAAATGGTTTTGCTGCAGGAATGCGAGTGATCATCACCCGTGGCCGACAGCAAGTTGCCAGCGGTGAACTAACTGAGATTGGTCCAGACAGGTCAACGATTAGAGTGGTCCGTGCAGAACTTGGTATTCAGCCAGGCGATAAGGTAAGAGCCATCTTTGATGTGCCGATGCTTGCCCCTGGATTTGATCCGAGCGGTAATTCCGTGGTTCTCAAGCCAAAGTCACACGCAAGTCCAAGCGGATTTGTAACGACGCTGTTGATTGTTGGTTTAGCTGCCTTACTTGTTGGTGGAAAGAGTGGTCCAGATGTGATCGCAACGCCAATATCAGAAGCTTACAACGATCCAACCAATGGTCCATCAGTTAAAATTAGCTGGAAACCAAACGGCTTCGCCAAAGGAAACGCTGTTAGGCAATCGTGGCAAATCTTCCGAAATGATCTGCTAGATACTGCAGTTGTTTCAGTTGGTGGGCAAAACACGACAGCGCTTGACAATGGAATAGCGAGACCTGTGACGTGGACAGTGCTTCAGGTAACCGGTGATTTGTCAGTATGTAGCGGAAACTCTACAACTTCTCAGACAGCCGTTGCTGGTGTTGTTCCAGGCCGACCTTACCAATATCAAGTTCAACTTGTGTTCGCATTGAACCAATCTGACTTGGGAACTGGTGGTGGCGGCGGTGGAACAGGTACGACTGCTTCCACTGGTACGACTGCCTCAACAGGTACAACTGCCTCAACCGGTACGACTGCCTCAACGGGTACAACTGCCTCGACTGGTACGACTGCTTCAACCGGTACAACTGCCTCAACCGGCACGACTGCCTCGACTGGTACAACTGCTTCATCGCTTTGCTACTTTGTAAGCGATCGAAACAACACCCTGGGCTTTGCTACTCCGATTGTAGTTCCTGGGCTGGTTGCACCGTCAACTAACTCAACAATGTCTTCACCACAAGTGTTTACATTTAATTCAGTAACCAATCCTCTGTTCGACCAGACTTTCGAGTACACCTTGCAAGTCTCAAGTACGCTCAACTTTACCGCGTCGACAACCTTCAAGAAGGTTCTCTTCCAAAGACGAGATGCAGGAACTTTGGCTTCTGATCCAGTTGATCTGAATGATCCAGCATTGCCATCAGGAATTCGAAGTGCCAACAAACTCTATTGGAGAATCGGCGCTCGAAACGTTCTAGACAATCCTGGTCCAGTTCCAGACGTATTTACCAAAGATCGATATATCTTCAGTAGTGCGAACCAACTGAACCGACCTGGTGGGCCACCGCCACCACCGTCCCTCTAAAAAAATTACCCCGCAGAGGGAACCTTCTGCGGGGAATGACCTTCTATTCGAACTAAGCCTTTATTATGAGCAAGTTTCGTTTTAATCAAAATCTTTTAACAGTTGCAATATGCTCTGCCTTCGCTGCAGGGGCCAAAGCTGACTTTACCGACATTTGTGCCGGTCCAGCTCCTCGTGTCTCCAATGACTATTTGGCTGAATATATTGAAACACCACTTTTTGCCGCCTTTATGGGCGTAAGCGGAACGTTCCAATACAACAGCAACACGGAAATGCCTCCGGGGTGCCTTAGTGCTCACTTAACCGGTAATTCTCGCGGACGAATTGGCTTCGGCGCCGGAACTCAAGGATCCATCCACACTGATATTGACGACAATATGAGCTTTACGTGGGGATTCGGATTCGGTGTAGTTGGTACATCAGCCTACGCAATCGTTCGGGAAGACAACACCACTTCTTTGTTCGGTGCAAACGGTTTCCAACTTGCCTTTACGGGAGAATCGGACACTTACTTCTTTGGTCGAACAACCAACGGCGATACAAGAATTGATATTCGTATCGACCTAGTTGCTGATTCCGCTCGATGTGGCTGGACACTAACAAACGTTGGCACCGTCGCCCACAGTATTGGTCTCGGGTTTGGTTCTACCGTTTCATTGCTCAGCGATTCTCAGTTTGAAATCCATGGTTCTGGACCACTTGCTAGTGCTGGAACTTATGTAACCGTGCCGGGATTCAAGCCTCTGCGAACCGAACGACGATTTACCCGAGCTTTGGACCCGTCCGCTTACCCTGGATCCGTTATGTTTAACTGGAGCCAAGCATTTGGCTACGGACTTCAAGTTCAAAATTCGCAAGATGCAGCGACGACTGATCTTAACGATCCTTCGCAAAGCCAAACTCCAACGGATGGATTTGTTGTTGGTAACTCAAACTTCCTACTTGGATGGTTGAGTGGTGGCGACGTTAGCGCATTTCCTAACTTTATTTTTGGAGAACCGATTTCAGACGTAGGCTTTGAAGGTAGAGACTCCTATATCCAAACCTGGAACCCACAATTGGTTGGTGTCGGTGGCAAGCGAACAATTAACGCGTTTTACCGATCAACTTGGGGAGACTCGCTGTATAGCAAGCCTTATTCTGTTGTATCCGATACCCCTAAGGTTATCAACTTGGATTCAAATGACGCAAACCAGTTTGCTCAAAATCCTTTCCCAATCCGGGTTTGGGTTGACAACAACCGTGGTTTCGCCACGATTGATCAAGAACTTCCATTGCAAGATGTAAGAGTTGAACTTCTTCTTCCTGACGGCTTAAGCGCTGTTGGTGGATCAGTTAAGACTATTGCCAACATTTCTCCGCACCGACAAGGTTTCGTTGACTTCTTAGTTCAAGCCGATTCTTTTGCGTCTGGAGACCTTACTTACCAAGTAAGAATTAGCCCAACTCCTGGTCCACAAAAGACCTTGACTGGCGTTATTCAAGTTGTTTCTCAACCGAAGTTGATTCTTCGAAACGATGCAAACTTGGTTACATCACCATGGAAATTCACCGATCCAACGTGGGAAGTTATCTTGGGACTCGTTCCAGATGCTGACTACCAAGCTTTTGCATGGGACCCAGTCCAAAAGGGATACATCATCTCAACTGGTCCTGATCGCGGCAAGAGCCAATGGATTGTTTCCAAAGTTGGAACTCAAAACTTGACCCTTGGTGGAAACCCAACGGCACCTACAGACTTCGGTGTCAACGATCCAGGTGGAGGACCGGCTCTCGTTAGCCTGAAGCCAGGCTGGAACTTGATCGGTAACCCATACAATATTGCCTTCCAATTAGGTGAGATTGTCGGTGCAAGCAACACGAACCCGAGTTCATCCTATACCTACGTTCAGTTGGTGCAGCAAGGACTCATCAGTGGATCACTCGCTTACTGGGATACCGGAACGCAGAACTATGGTTTCATTCAAAACACGACAAGTAAGGTCGAGCCACAAAGAGGCTATTGGATCTTCGTCTTCGCATCTCAAGACGTAGTTATCCGATACCCTGCAGTGTTCCAAACCAACTTCCGAAGTCAAAATGAGACAGTAGTGCCTTGGCAACAGTCCGAGAAACAATGGAGACTACAACTGGCTGCTCGAAGTGCCGGATCCGCAGACGTTCAAAACTATCTTGGAAAAGCATCAAGCGCAGTCAACGCGAAATCGCTCAGAGTATACGAACCACCTATGGCTCCTGTATCCGATGCGCTTAGCCTCTCAATTGATAAGACTATCGATGGAGTTAACTCAAGACTTGCTCAGTCCCTTACGGAACAGACTGGTCGACAAGAGTTCCTTGTCAAAGTTGACTCAAGAGTTGCTGGTCCTGTAACGGTTACGTGGCCAAACCTCTCGACCATTCCTAAGAATGTAAGAGCCAAGCTGGTAGACGTTTCAACGGGCGAAACCCGAGACCTCAGAAAGGTTTCTGGATACACCTTCGAAGCCGAAGCTAACTTGACTCGAGAATTCAAGATTCAAATCGAACCAGGAACCGTCGCAAAGGCAGTTATTGGTGCAGTGAATGTTGTTCCAAACGGTAGAGGAACAGGAATGACCTCAGTCAGATTGAACTACACCTTAGGATCAGACGCTACGACAACAGTTCGAATTCTAAGCTCGAACGGTCGAGAAGTCATGATCATCGGATCTGGAAGAGCTGACAAGGCTGGACAGAACGAGGTGGTATGGAATCTCAGAGATCAGGCGAACCGATCAGTTGCTCCTGGTACCTACCGAGCAGAGATCGTTGCTGAAGGCCAAGACGGCGAAAGAGTAAGAAAGATCACTCCGATCATCGTCACTCGATAAGCCAAACTAAGTGCAAAAAAAGCCTGCGAATTTCGCAGGCTTTTTTGCTTTTGGTTATACAATAATGCTTAATGTCCAAGCAAATTTCGCGGGGAGCGATCCTTGCCCTCGCTATTGCCGCATCTAGTGCTTGCTACGCGGCAACAATCACTATTCAGCTACAGGCATATCCAAACGAAGCCGTTGCCGATGGCCGAAGCTCCATTGCAATAACCCTTTTCGTTCGCAACTCAGACGGGTCCAATGTTCCAGACGGAACCCAAATCGTTCTCAACTCCACCTTAGGTAATTTCCGAGAAACCATTGTAAGGACCACGAGCGGCGTTGCCCGTTCAATCCTCGTGTCGGGAAACATTACTGGCACCGCCAGAATCACGGCCGCAACATTACAAAATCAATCAAATCCTTCGATCCTAGAAGTTGAATTTGTTTCGGACCGATCCAAGCTCTCATCTTCAAATGACTTTCTTGAACTCTCAACTGCGGGTTCTCTAGAATATACGTTTGCTAAAAAGATAGCCACGGCTTCTGCACCCGACAGAGGAGTGAAATTCCAGATTAGGGATCGACTACTTCAGGCCGACGACCTACAGTACCTTTACGATGCCCAAGTGGTTCGTGCCCGACAGGCAACATTCAAAATCGGAACTAAGGATGTCCGATTTTCAGATATCTACCTTGACCTTCGAACACTCAAGGGATATGGTGTAACCGAAATTGATAACGTCTCAATTGACCGAGTTAGGTATTCAAGCGGACTGTTCATTTTTGAGCACATGAACCCCTTGACCGACCAATACGAACTTGCAAAAAGTACTAAACGCACAGCAGTGGTCGCGATTTCTAAATCCGGAATATCCATTCCCACCGAGCCAGTACGATCAGACATTTTTGATTTCGTGCCCATCCGGAAAGGAATCGTTCCAACCACCGAAGCCGAAGTAAAGTCCGAAAAGGTCGATGACTTTGAGACAATCCGAATCACTGCCAAAAGAATGACGGTTGTTAGCCGAAAAGAAATTCAATTTCAACGAGCAACATTCTATATTGGCGAATCGAAGATCTTCTCTCAACAGCTTTTCCGTCTGGACGCACAGGGAATGCAAGGGAAATTTCCTACTGAGCAGTATTTATCCTTTAACAATAATCAGTTTG
>JAYUOQ010000375.1:0-3289 GCA_043760685.1 Armatimonadota bacterium
CCGCTGAAACCCGACAAGGCCATCTCCGGTTCCGCAGGACATCCACAATACTTTGATGGCTTTCGTAGACTCCGCGCTAATGCTTGGGAAAAATTCCTCCGGTTTGTCAGCTGGTAACCCACCACTGCTAAACGCTCCAACGTATCCAAATTTGTCTGGATAATTGAGACCAGTAAACAGCGTTTCAGCGCCACCCATCGAAAGACCCGCAACCGCCCGATCTGACTGCTTTTTTGATGCTCGGTAGTCTCTTTCAACCCGAGGAATCACTTCCTCAAGCAAAGCCTGACGAAACAATGTAAAGTTCTTCTTGGTTCGATTAGGGTCCCGAAATCCACCCGAGCGGCTCACGAAGTCCGGAACGCCATAGCCTAGCGTCATCACAATCATCATCGGTTTCACCTTCTTTTGCGCGATTAAGTTGTCCATGATAACGTGCGCCTTACCAACTACGGACCAACCGTTTGCCATATCAGAATATCCGTGAAAGAGATACAGAACTGGAAGATTTCCTTTACCCGCCCGATAGCCAGGTGGTGTATACACGAAGTAATTGCGTTCGTCACCGATGATCCCCGACTTATAAAAGTGCTCGGTAACTTCCCCGTGGGCAACGTTCTGGACTTCCCATAGTTCCGGTGGGTCTCCCGGAATCGTAACTATGTTCCCAACATAGATCATATTGACCTTGATCTCCGGATTCATTGGATCGAACATCGTGACCCCGTCAACGTTGATCCCGTAACCGTAAATGTCCGCTCTGAGGGGCTTCGATGTCCCCTCCCAAACACCATCATCCCTAATCGAGAGGTCCAGATTCCCTGTCCCTTCAATCCCAACCGAAACTCGCTTAGCATTCGGCGCCTTAATTCGGAACGTCACAGATTTGTCCGCATTAACCACCGGAGAAAGTTGTGATTTTCCCTGGGTTGAGGATCCTAGAATGGTTGCAACTACAAGTGAAGCTAAGGAAATCATATGTCCGATTATAACCACCTAAGCTACCGATTAACGATCCAGGTTGACGCCCATTCGCTCAAATTCTGCCGCGGCATTAAGGAAGTGTGCCGTGATCCAGAAAACTGTCCAGTTTTCGCTATATCCTCCACGCAATCGGAAGACGTTTGACATATCTCCAGCCTGGGCAAAGTTTGTATGCTGGATCTGCTCACCCTGACTCCCAAATGGATCAATCATCTGCCCACAAGAGCGATACATGACGGTTGCCAATTTCTTCAGATCCTCCCGCTTCAAATAGCCACCCATCCTCCAAATTTCGGGGGTGAACATAACCCCAAAAACATCTAAATGCTGATTTTGAGCCGAAACGATGGTCCAACCGCGAGTTTTGAGTCCATGATCTCGCAACCTGCCCGGTGGTAATTCAATATCCCAAAGCACCGTATAAGTGAGGGTCACATCCATTGCATGTTCGGCCCATTTCAGATATTTAGGTTGCTTCGTCAACTCATAGAGCGCAAGAAAGCATTGAAAACCTGCCCAGGCTCCTTCCTTATCTTCACAACTTGCATCCAATGTTCCGCCCCAGTAGGGCTCAGACATATCGAGGTGCCGTTTTGCATAATAGTCACCGGCTTTCATCGCCGCTAACTTGAATTCATCGTCGCCAAAGAGTGTTGCGGCCTTACACAACGGTGAAACAAAGAATGCTTCCGCAGTATTGACCGGTTTCCAATCGGCTTTCAAGATTCGCTTCGCATGAAGGGAACAAGCCTTTCGAAGGAACGACTCCCATTTGGTCGTTGAAACACTCTTCATTTGCCGACCAGTCAAAATTGCCCGAGCAAAGACCTCCATAGCCTGCCCTTGACTAACCGGATCCTGGTCTCGCCACTTCTGGGTGTCAGCATCGTAATTGACCATAAATCCGTCGGCATTGAATGGAGATTCAGTTAGCCAATCTAACGATCTTTGACCGTAATCAAGGAGCTCCGGATTACCAAGCTTTTTAGCCAACGCTACCATCGAATATGCCCCCGCATCCGACTGCCCTGCCCAACCCATAACGTACTGAGTGCCCTTTACGTAGTCAGGAAACATCTCGAATCCCGCGTCTGGTTTTCTATCTCGAAACCTTGAAAGAGCAAAACGAGTCTTGGCGTGAATGATCTCATCTAGGGTCGGCAAGCCATCTGTTGAAGTTGCTGGATGAAGTCGCATTGCTGTTCGCAGTGGTTGCCGAAATCCACTCCCCTTCATTACGTCCGGCATGACTTCCAGGAAGAATGTCTTTTCAACCACCGACTTCGGCGCAAGATTTACCCATGTGTCTGGATAGTCAAGAAACCTATCTTGAAGTGCCTTTGTAACGCTGTTCTTGTGATTCGCTGCCGTCGGTCCCGACAATGAGGCTAACTCAGTTGAGTCCGCCAACGAAGTCAAACCAAGCGTCCACCACTGGTCATTTTGGTTCCCTCCGGCCGCCTGAGATGGAGTTGTGTGCATAGCCGCTGACCGATAAACGTTTCCATCTTGCCACTCAATGCTCTCCCACGGCGCCGAGAAACGATGTTCTTCGAAAAACGATCGATCTCCCGGATTTCCCGCATGAACGGTAACCGCATGGTTCCCGGTTTTCTCGCCAGCCGGATTACCGTAATACACTATGCCCGGCATCATTGGTTTTGCGTTTCGCGCACCCGGAACCGTCCACCGGACGGACAGCGTGCATTTCTTCAGGGTCTCCTTGCCATTCCAAGTCCATCGGCGAATTCCCCGTACAAGACCGCTTTCCATTCGGTACGCATCTCGAACCAGCATTTGCCCACCCGGCAAATCGAGCTTCCCGGAAAGTACCGTCCACTCTCCTTCCTTCGTGATCGTTTCAGGCGAAGCGTGAAACCAGGCGGAAGGCCATCCATCTTTCCAATCCGTGGCAATCGACCACAGTCCTTCATCCGGCGAATGAATGAACATTTTCTCGTTGCCAAGAACTTCGACTCGGCGACGTCCACCGATTTCTTTGACCTCGAAATTTACGGCACTTTTCGCCTGACTATTGCCCGTCGTTGTTGCCAAAACGGCAACTCCAGACAGAAATGCTGCGGCAAGAAGATCGATCATGCGGCAAGCCTACCGCAACGAATCTATCCAAATTGAGGATTACTGGCTTGCCACTCTCGCTTAAGGATTGCAAATTGGTGGGTATCTCGCCGCTCACCGTCGACATCAACTGCGTCCGATCGAAACGTCGCTTCGAGGGTCATGCCACACTTTTCGGCAACCCGAATACTTCCCGTGTTTCGCGTATCACATTTCCAGATCAGCC
>JAYUOQ010000376.1:0-8547 GCA_043760685.1 Armatimonadota bacterium
CGATGTTGTACGCGGAAAAGGGACCGTTCTTCCGTTCGTTTCCATGGCCAGCCTATAGTGTCATCTCGAAACACAATTCCGACTTGTGGTGGGGATTCCATCTGCTACTTACTCCTTTGGCTCTGCTGAAGGACAAGGTTCTCATTCTTGCTGTGGCACCAGGTCTCTTGATGGTATTGAACTTACATATATCCAGATTGGCGGTCATGCGCCTGGGAATGAGTCAATGGTATGGGATGGCACTTCTTCCAGCATCTCTGGGATTCATATCGAGGATGGACACTGTCCGCC
Source organism: Armatimonadota bacterium (assembly GCA_043760685.1). GTDB lineage: Bacteria > Armatimonadota > Fimbriimonadia > Fimbriimonadales > Fimbriimonadaceae > Fimbriimonas. The sequence continues at coordinate 292 of JAYUOQ010000376.1, forward strand.
CGCAAGCTCTTTCCGCTGCTCTTCTGGTTCTCTTGTTTGCGGCAATCATATCAGAAGCGCCATGGTTGGCAATCTTAACCTCCGCCCTTATTGGTTTTTTGCATCCCACTTTGTCCTATCTCATCGTGATGGTTGGATTCTGCACATTTCTTCAAAGGGGTATCTCCAAGAAGGGCTGGAATGTATGGCTAGAGTTGACGTGCTTGATCGTGGCTCTTGCGGTGTCCTGCATTCGACCGGGAATGATAGACGGCCTTCAATTGATGAAGATTCAGCTCGTTGATCTCATGTTCGTCCGAAGAGCAGGCGAAGTTAAGAATTTTGGTGTAGAACTAGAGCGCGTGAACCTTGGCTATTTTAACCGGGCTTACCTCGGACCTTTGATCGCTGTCGGTGTCGCACTTTTGTGCTTATTGCGATTTCGAGACAAAGAAAAGAAGGCATGGGTTGTTTGGGGTGCCCTAGGAGTTGTTGCCTTGTCTTTTGGCATTTCAGTGTTCTTAACCAGACGAGGAGCAGATCAGTTTGCTCCGTTTGCAATTCTTGCTGCTCTCTGTATCTTTCATCAATGCAAAGGCATTTCTAAATTCACGGCAGTTGCGTTTTGCCTTTATGGTCTGTCGGTCATCGGAATCTTCCTGAATTCCAATTTTCAACGAAAACAGCGAGTCAATGCTGCTGACTTCCAACGAGGAACAGAATGGCTCAAAGTGCATACCCAGGAAGGAGAAATTGTTGGTCACGGAGTATGGTCAGATTTCGGTCCCCTTTTCTACTGGAACCCACACAATCGCTATTTGGGTGGCATGGACCCGATTTTTCAGTACCGGTTTAATCCAGAGACCTACTGGCTGATGACGGTTAATTGCGCCGCTCGAGACCTTGGCAAAACAAGCAAATATAATCCAGCCATCGTCGGAGACAAGGAAGAGGATCTTTCGGTTGCCTGGCCCCGAGACCTCAAAACGAAATGGTTGTTCTGTGCGAGTGATTGGAATGTAGAGTTACAAAATGAGTTGAAAAAGGACAAGAACACCCGGATTGCCTATAAAGACTCCCATGTAATCATCTTCGAATTCCTCCCCTCTAATCCAATTGGTGGATCGGGAACTGCTTTGTCAAGTCAATAACTTGCTGCCTAATCTGCTGAAGTTTGTCTGCGTCTCCATGATTCCGAAGAACATCTGAGATAAATCCGGCAATTAGCTTCATTTCAGCTTCCTTCATGCCTCTCGTCGTAACCGCCGGAGTTCCTAATCGAATCCCACTCGTTACAAACATCTTTTCCGGGTCAAAAGGAATTGAGTTCTTATTGGTCGTAATTGCTGCTTCATCAAGAGCAATCTGGGCTACCTTACCCGTCACCCCATAAGGTCTTAGGTCTACTAGCATTAGGTGGGAATCGGTCCCGCCGCTGACAATCCTGAAGCCATTTTCCGACAGGGATTCGGCTAAAGCAGCCGCATTCAACCGAATCTGTCGCTGGTACGTTTTGAATTCTGGTCTCAGCGCCTCACCAAACGCAACAGCCTTTGCGGCAATCACATGCATCAAAGGACCACCTTGAATGCCCGGAAAGACCGACTTATCGATGTCTTTGGCATATTGTTCTTTACACAAAATCAACCCACCTCGAGGTCCGCGAATAGACTTGTGGGTCGTAGAAGTGACGAAATCGGCATGAGGTACTGGATTTGGATACTCTCCTGCAGCAATTAGCCCAGAATAGTGGGCCATGTCACACATATGTAGCGCCCCTACTTCATCGGCAATGGCACGAATGCGAGCAAAGTCAAAGGCTCTGGAATAAGCCGAAGCACCACTAACAATCATTTTCGGCTTATGTTCCAGGGCAGTGGCTCGAAATAGATCGTAGTCGATCAATTCGTCCACTGGAGAAACACTGTAAGGCACAATGTTATAATATTGTCCGCTAAACGTCACCGGTGAGCCATGGGTTAAATGTCCGCCATGAGCCAAGTTCATGCCCATGAGGGTGTCTCCAGGCTTCAGCATTGCCATATACACGGCCATGTTGGCACCCGCGCCACTGTGGGGCTGAACATTCGCATGTTCGGCCCCATAAAGCTCTTTAACTCGGTCAATGGCTAGTTGCTCGACTTGATCAACAATTTCGCATCCACCGTAATATCGTTTGCCTGGCAAACCCTCGGCGTACTTGTCGGTAAGGACGCTCGACATGGCTTGGCGAACGGCTAGAGACGCAATGTTTTCGGATGCAATGAGTTCTAAATTGTGCTCTTGGCGGACTTCTTCTTGCTTAATCAAACCAAAAATTGTCGGATCACTATCAGCAAGGGGTACTCGGTGCATTCGAGTAGATTTCAAATCAGCCATAGCTAATTATGACTGGTTGGCGTTAGTTGGTGTTACAACTGGGTTTGGATCTAGCTGTACCTGCTGAGGTAGCTGATACATCATGTCCTTGGCACTCTTAAATTCGTAACCCTTTTCCCGAATCCTATCGATCATTTTTGGCAGAGCGGCCGCAGTAACTGGGTTGTCGTGAAGCAGGATTATGGCACCAGGACGTAACTGCTTGATTACTGACTCAACCACATAGTCAGAGGTCACTGCTGGAAGTTTTTGCTGTTCGGCAGTCAATTCTCCCTTTGTAACCGTTCCAACGAAATCTTTTGCCCCCAAAACAAATTCCATGAGGATCAACTTCTTTTGATTGATCACGGAAATAACATCGTCCGAATACTTCATTCCCGGTGGTCGGAATAAAACCATTTTTCGACCGGTAGCCTTTTCGACCGAGCTTTCGCATAGCGAAATTTGATCATAAATTTGCTCCCTGGTTAAGTTGTTAAGCCGAATGTGATCGTAGGTGTGATTTCCAATTTCGTGACCCTCCTCTGCGATCATTCTTACAAGGTCAGGGTTCCCGTCCACTTGCTTTCCAACCACAAAAAATACTGCGGGAACTTTCTTTTCCTGAAGGGTTGCAAGGAGCGACCGACAAGACAAGGGATGGGGTCCGTCATCAAATGTGATGCAAACTTCCTTTCGTTCCCTAACACCTTTGTACCAAATCCTCTTTTCGGGATTAAAAAGGTCCTTACCAGTAGCTCGATCAACCCAATACGCGGGGGTAATTGACTTTGAAAGTCCGCCAGCCTCTCCTCGAACCCTTACGGCTTCAATGCTGTAAACAGCCAAAGTAACTCCAACGATAATGATGGAAACTGTTACTGGCTTGGAGAGGCGCATGGAAAGCTCCTACTTGGTTGTTTGACCGTAACGTCGCATGAACTTCTCAACGCGACCAGCAGTATCAACTAATTTCTTTTGACCAGTATAGAAAGGATGGCTAAAAGCGCTGATTTCTAAATTGATGACAAAATGGTCAAGGCCATTAATGTTTCGAACGTTGTTCGACTTCATCGTGGAGACACCAGTCCATTCGTGTTCTCCGTCCACATACAAAATTGGATTTAGGGTTGGGTGCATTCCGTCTTTCATGTTATCTCCAGGGACTCAATATTATACCTAAGAAATTTTCCCTTCAGATTCCTGGTAAAAAACCCGAAAACAGTAATGGGCACCAAAAGGAGTCCTAAGGTTATGACTTCAGCTCACGTTGCACCGTTACCGCCAACAGCCGCAACACTGCTTGTTCAAAGTAGTCAGCAAGACACGCGTTCTACGCTTACAGTCTTAGCGTCTGACCTACTTGTTTCAAAAACCGTCATGATGGTTTGTGAAATGATCGGGTTTGAAGGCCCACTCATTCACATAGTGCAACAAAGCGGTCCACGAGCCCTGACTCAGCTTGCAATTGCGAGTGATCTCTGGATTTCGGGATCTCGGGTCAAGTGCAAAGGAATTTCTAGTAGCCACATGTCTCACGGGAGCATGGTTATTGCAATTTTAACACCTTCCGCCCTTGAGCAAGACATCACAGCTGTCGATTCAGCTTTGCAGATACGAGCGGCAGCCTTTGGATTATTCTCAACTCTTTCTTACAGTCTCGTAGCTCGACAATTTCCCGAGGCATTCGAAAGTGCTGCCTCAATTGCACAATTTAGGCAGGTTCCAATCAGTGATGCATACCTAAATGTCGTCGGTCGATCAATTCAAGAGGACGCTGGCAAGTTGGCGAAAGCATGGAATCTTTCGAGAGAACTAACGATTGCCTTGCAAGGTCCAAAGGACTTTGACTTGACGAGAGAAGAAAGAATGATCGTTGGCGCAACCGAAGTAGCAACAATGGCAGCCCAAAGTTCAGCCGTTAGCATCGAGCCCTGGCCATACATTGTCAAAACTGACAGAATTGAGCAAATTGCCCTCATTCAGGCAATGGGCATGCGGGCAAAGAGAATTTCAAGTCAACTAGAAACCAAGGTTCCAAACCTTAAGAATATTGCTTAAATTGTTGCGGCCTTGAGCGAACGAACGTATTCGCCGATTAAGTGTCTCTCATCTATATCATTCCAATGCTTGTGCAGCATTGAAACAATTCCAGAACCAACAACTGCCCCGTCTGCTTCTTCGCACACTAGCCTAACATGCTCCGGCGTAGATATTCCAAAACCAACACAAACCGGCTTTGTAGTTAAATTCTTTACTTTCTTCACAAGGCTACTAATTTCAATTGGAACTGCAGATTCAGCACCCGTTACGCCCGTTCGAGAAACAACATAAACAAACCCGGTTGACTGTTTGGCAACCTGCAAAATTCTTTCACTCGTTGACGTCGGAGCAACCAAGTATATAGTTTCCAATTCCTGCCGATCGCAAACCTCGTCCCAAACGTCTGCCTCATCGGGAACCAAATCCGAAACGATCGTTCCGGTGGCTCCAACTTCTTTTGATCTGATAGCAAACTTTTCTAATCCAAATCTCAGAATCGGATTGAAATATCCCATAGTGACGAGTGGAATCGAGGCACCACACAGTGCAATTGAATCCAAAACTTTAGATAACGTCGTTCCATTTTCAAGAGATCTTTGACTTGAATCCTGTATTGTCGGTCCCTCTCCAAATGGATCGCTAAATGGAAGTCCGATTTCAATTACATCGGCACCGTTTTCGGCCAGATATGAAACTATTTTAGGTAAGTCATCAAGCGGCTGGTCACCAGCGGTGAAAAAGCAAACTAGTGCTTTTTCACCGCTGGCTTTTAGCGCCGAGAACTTGTCTTGTATCGTCATTTGCCCGGCTTCTTCGCAGGAGCAGGTTTAGGTGGATTAAATCGCTTGCCCATCAACGCGGCGAGGGCGTCCAAATACTTCTTCGTAATGATTGCCCCAGTTTTTGCTTCAGACGCTTGAAGGACCGCCTTCATTTCTCCTTCCTTCTTCTTCATTTCTGCGGCAAGATCAGCGTTAAATCGAGCCCGGAGAGCATCCGCTTCCTTCTGAGTTTTCGGCTTCTTTTCAGCGGAATATTTCTTTTCAAGCTTATCAGCAACCGCCTTTTTGATCTTGGCAATCTTTCCATCTCCTTCCGAAATGGCCGTTCTGAACTTATTGTATTCGGCAGTTGGGATTCCAACCTTGTCGGCCACAGCTTTATCGAGCAATGCTCGTGGCCCGGCAGCTTGTAGCGTGAGTTCCCGAAGTCTCTTTACCTGGTTAGGCGAAAGAGTTTTCAGTACGTCAGTGCGCAAGGCGATGTACTGTTTCATCCCAAAATCTGAAAAAGCCTGATCCGGTTGCTTCTTCGCCTTTTGGTACTCCGCGACCTTTTCCTTGTTTGCTTTCGTGAATCTGTCGGCATAGACATTCATGGTCTTTCGTTGCCCCTCAGTGATTCCCAATTCTGTTTGGACATTTTTGTCCCGAAGAACGTCAATGTTAGAAACTTTAAGGTCGAAATCGTCTGCGGCGTGGGCAAATACTGCCGCGCAAACTATGGTTAAAATTGTAAAAGCTCGCATCTTGCTACTCATAAGATACTCGAAACGCTAAAAGGTGTTGCCAAATTCCTGATTCTCAATGATTTGGAAAGAATTTGATCCAAAAAGCCTACTGACTTCCTTTTCAAGAATTGAACTTGGCCGACACATGAGCTGAATCGGTAGCAGAGGATGCTCCGACTTGGGTTCAATTTGAATATATGCCTCGTGGTCTCCGGGATGATCTCGCAAGAGGGCCAACAACCTTATTAAATCGGTCTGAGTTGAACGCCCCACCTTAATCACAATCGATCCACTCATCGGAGTTTCATCGAGGACAAGATCCAAACTGCCGTCCAATTCTTTAACTTCGAACAACCGGATCTCAGAAGATTTTTCTCCTCCCCGCTCATTAATCGTAATCTCTCCGTGGATGACGACTAACTTATCCTTGTGAAGAATGTCACGATACTTTTCATAAGACGATGCGAAAACGATGCAGCGAGCGATCCCACTAAAATCTTCTAGCGTAAGAGACATCATCTTTTTGCCTGTCTTGGTTAGGATTGCCCGCGTCGAAGCAATAACCCCCGAAAGCTTCACCGATTGCCCCTCATCTAGCTCGGCAATTTCTCCGCAAGAATGAGTTGCCTGCTTGCTCAGAATTCGCTCTAATCCTCGCAACGGGTGATCAGAGACATAGATGCCAAGGACTTCCCTTTCTAACGCTAATCTTTCCGACCTATTGAGAGGTGTAGCTGCCGGCAACGTTGGATAACTGATTGAAGTTGAATCATCATCATCGGAGATGAACAAAGAGTCTTGCCCCATCGCTCGATCCCTGGTCAAATCTGTTGCGAACATCAGAGCGGCTTCTAGAAACTCAATGTTCGTAGCACGGTTTTCATCAATGGAATCAAGAGCTCCGGATTTGATCAGAGCGTCTAGGGCAGTCTTGTTGAGTCCGTGAGGGCGGATTCTTTCGCAGAATTGATACAGGTTCGTTGAATTCCCATTTTCTGCTCGCTCTGAGAGAATTGCTTGAACGATTCCATCTCCAACTCCCTTTATGGCTCCTAATCCAAATCTGATACCAACTTGCCCCTTTGAACCACGTTCAATACTAAAATCACTTTCAGATTTGTTGACATCGGGTGGAAGAACCGGGATTTTCATTCGCCTGCACTCCTCAATAAAAGCAATAACCCGCTCTTCTTTTGTTCGATAAACCGCCAGCAGGGCCGCCATATACTCAACAGGGTAATTCGCCTTCAACCAGGCAGTCTGATGGCTCAACAATGCATAGCAGATCGCATGAGCTTTGTTAAATGCATACCCGGCAAATGGAAGCAACAATTCCCAAATCTTTTCCGCAGAAGCAGCGGCAATGTTGTTTGCCCCAGTTCCCGACATAAACTCGACTTTCATGTCGGCCATTGCCTTGGCGTCCTTCTTACCCATGGCTCGGCGTAAAACGTCTGCTTTGCCCAGGGTAAAACCAGCCAGAGCCTGAACGAGCTTGAGAACCTGATCTTGGTAAACAATGACCCCGTAGGTTTCCTCCAGAATTGGGGTCATTCGTTCGTCAAGAAGCTCCGGCTTCTTACGTCCGAACTTGTAGTCAATGAAGTTCGGTATTTCACCCATCGGACCAGGCCGAAACAGGGCAATAATAGCAGCCAGTTCACGAGTACTTTGGGGTTTAAGCTGCATGATCCAGCGCGTCATTCCCCCGCCTTCAACTTGAAACACACCGGTAGTTTCACCACGAGCCAACATATCCCAAGTTTTCTGATCACTCTCATCTGCCAAGCGTGGATCAATTGTTTGGCCAGTTGACTTCTTGATATTCTCGACTGCATACGCTAGTACCGTTAAGTTGGAAAGCCCCAAGAAGTCCATCTTTAGGAGTCCCATCTTTTCAAGAATTCCCATTTCAAAAGCAGTGACAGTTTGTCCATCATTGCCCCGATAAAGAGGCAAATAATCCATGAGCGGTTCCCTTGAAATGACAATTCCCGCCGCGTGTACGCCAGAATTGCGCGACATGCCTTCCACCGATTTTGCGGTATCAAACAGCTCTTTAAAGCGAGGTTCTGACTCGATCATTTGTCGAAACTCGCCAACCTCTTTATAAGCCTTATTGAGGGTCATCCCTGGAACTCCAGGAATCATCTTTGTAATCTTGTCAGTCTCTTGAGGAAGATATCCAAGCACCCTGCCGCAATCTTTGATCGCTGCCTTTGCACCCATCGTGCCAAAAGTAATGATCTGGGCAACGTGGTCTTCTCCGAACCTTTCGGTAACCCATTGGATGATCTCGTCTCTGCGAGCATCTTCAAAGTCCATATCGATATCCGGCATCGATATTCGTTCTGGGTTCAAAAACC
>JAYUOQ010000377.1:0-8533 GCA_043760685.1 Armatimonadota bacterium
GAACGGCTACCCGATCCTTTACACTTATTCTCTGATCATTGCGTTGGTTTGCGGAACAGCGGGATTGCCTCATATCCTGGTTCGGTTCTATACAAATCCTGATGGGAAGTCAGCAAAGCGGACTACACTTTGGGTGATGGTCATGCTCGGTGCATTCTATGTGTTTACTCCGATGTGGGGCTCGCTGGGGCGTACCGTAATGCCGATCCTGTATGCATCCAACAGCACGGATATGGCGATCATCAAATTGCCGACAATGCTTGGAAACGAGACACTCGGTCATATTCTTGCGGGAATCACTTCGGCTGGAGCTTTTGCGGCATTCATGTCTACTTTTAGCGGCTTGCTGGTCTCTATGTCTGGCGCCTTCGCACACGACATCTACGGGAAGATTATTAAGCCGGAGTCTTCGTCCGATCAACGCAAAACTGCATTTAAGTTTGCTGCCGTCGGAATTGGCGCGATTTCCATGTTGCTTGGTTTGCTTGTCGAGAGTTTTGACATTGCCATGATGGTAGGTTGGGCGTTTGCAATTGGCGCTGCATCTTACTTCCCTCTTCTGCTGCTTGGCTCTTGGTGGAGAGGTCTCACGGCAAAGGGTGCGGCAACCGGAATGCTGGTCGGAGGAATGGCGTCATTGGTAGCGATCGTTACAACCATGTTGATCGATAAGAAATACGTCACGCTTGAAGTTTCGCCGCTGGTTCGTTCGTTGATGGAACAACCCGCAATTTGGGGTGTTCCATTGTCGATAGCACTGATGGTCGGTGTGAGCAAGATGACGGCTAAACAAGTTCCGCATGACGTGGATACGATGATGTTGAGACTGCATGCTCCCGAAGAACTTGGACACTCGAAGGACTATATTTCTTAACCGCGAAGGCTATCGTGGTGAAAAAATTTGGACCAGTCCAATCCAGCTTCCATACGCCTTCGCTTTGACATTTTGGATTCTGATCTTGACACCGTTCGATTAAGCGTAAATTAGAGTTCGAAGGAACTCTTCTTTGCGGACTGAAAACTCGTCCATATTGGAGTTCATGACATCAGCAATTTCTTCGTCAATAACGCTGATTTTCGAATTTTCTTGATCACTGTCAACATTAGAAACCAAGGTTTCTTCATCTAAATTTGGATCAACTTGAACATCGAGGCTGTTGTTTGCATGAAGTTCGCGTAAAAAATCAAGGTATTGTTGCTGGCTCATACATTACAACACTCCGAACTGAGTGGATGTATGCCACTTCCTTCGCAATCGCCTACTAAATTGTCCTGCCGGTGGTTTTCCGGAGCAGGCTCATGCAGAGTAGATACGATGATGTTGAGACTGCATCCTTCCAAGGAACTTGGGCACACGAATGATTTCAGTAGTTAGCCAAGTAAACCGGTACAATCGATCTGAAGTAAGCGAAACGGGTTCATTTCGTCCCTTCGATTTTTGAAGTTAACAAAGGTAAATGAGAATATGAATGAGAAGCTGAGAACATTGAGACTTTCAGCTGCGAAAATACTGGGATTAATTTTCGTGATCGGTGGACTCTCGGTCTCCGGATGTGGAGGTGACGGAACACCAATAAATTCAGATCCTTTTACGCGATACGAATTTCCGGCCAACCGCATCGCAACTGATCGATTCCACAACCGTATCTGGGGCACATTTGGTTCTAGTTCTCCCTATCCCAATTCAATTGTGGAAATTGATACGGCAACTGGGCATATTGGTTCGCCTATTCCTGTAGGCAGTGAGCCAGACGCAATTGGCTTGTCGTCAGACGGGAATATCGCATATGTTGGGCTGAATGGAAGTTCTAAGGTTCGCAAAGTCAACTTACAGACTCGAACCGCTGGATCAACAATTTCCTATTCCACCATCGAAAACGATCCGAATATGGTTCCGAACAAAATTGCGGTAAATCCGAATGATTCGAACAACTTTGCGATCGGAGTGGTTTCGCTTCAAGGCGGGTTCAAGCGTGGCCCATATTATTTCCATAATGGGGTTGTACTAAACCCTCCAGATGGCCCCATTGACGGCTTTCAGTCGATTGGTTGGATCAATGGCACAGACTTTATTCGCATGCAAAGCGGAGGAAGTGGACTATTTACTAGGTACGAGGCAACTGCAGCTTCAGTTAACGTTCTTCAAACGGTTTTCACCCATTTCGACATTGTTGGAAATTTTCACTTTACGCCTTCCGGTTCTCTTATTGCTGATGATGGTCGAATATTTTCAGTGACCGACTTTGACCTGCTTGGGACGCTTTCTCAAGGACAAGGTCTCCTTTCCGTCGATACTGATCCCATGCGAAATATGGCTTGGGCATCGATGGGTGGCACTAGTCCTGTCACGATTCGAGCCTATGAGTTAAGTAATTTCACTCCACTTGATACCTTAACTATCGATATGAATGGCGAAAACTATGGCCAGTTCATGCGGTTTGGTGCTACTGGATTAGTTGTTTCGAGCCGCCAAGCGGTTTATGTGATGCGATCTGCACCAGGAATTTAGCATCCGAGAGTGATCGAAGTCTAATTATCCTTGAGAGTTCCGATCATCACAAACCCGACAGCGATGAAGACCATGTTTTTCAGGATGTATTGACCGGTCATCGTTGGGATTCCGAATCCTGCCATGGTCTCATGAGGAAAGAATAGGAACGGAGTCATTGTTCCTACCATGTGAGCCATGAGCATCAGGATTGTTGGTCTTAAGTTTCGAGCGAATGCGAATCCGAATCCGATCGTCATTTCGAATATGGCGAGCAATGGCAACGATAGTTTTGGCTGAACCAATCCAAAAGTCATTGCCGATATTGTTCGTCCGGCGATTTCTTCGGCTTGGCTCAATCCTGGGAGAAGCTTGAGAGCGCCAAACCAAATGAAGACCACTGCCATCGCCCATCGGAGGAGAGTGAGGGCGTGTTTTGCCATGAAATCGCAGATGACCTTTTCGGTGATAAAGGTCGGGCTATTCGGTTTTCGTTCGGCAATGATCTTCATTTGACTTCCTGTGGAGAGCATTGAACGCTTTGTTTTGGCTACTTGTTCGGTAATCGGGTTTCCGGTGGGACTTTAGACGCTAGTAATCTACTTGTCATTGTTTGGAAATTACGATTTGCATCCCGACTGGTTTTAGCTTACAATAACGTCGCATGCGGCAAAAACTGATTTCGTATCTATGGGCAGCCATTGGCGCATTGGCAACGGGGACAATGCTGGTTCTCGCGTTACCACTCGGTGAGCAGGCGTGGCTCGCGTGGTTCATGCTTGTTCCGCTGTTATGGACGACTAAGGAAAAAGGGTTTCTCGCAGGCTTTTTGGGAGGGCTCGGGGCGGTGTTCTGGTGTGCCTGGCTTTCGGTAAGTGGAGTTTTCTATCATCACAAGAACTTTGAGACATCGAATGGATGGACATATACGGCTTGTGGATTGTACGCGTTTTCGTTTGCCATCTTCTTTGCCGTTTGGGCGGATCGTAAAAACCACGAAAAGCCTATTTGGTGGCTGGCGGCATTGGCGGTTGTGCTTGAATCCGTGTTGCTTCTTGAGATTCCGGCGACGTTAGCATTGACTCAGTATCGGAACAGTGTCCTTGTGTCGCTGGCTAGCGTGGGAGGAATTTGGCTAGCGAGTTTCTTGGTTTGGTACTCAAACATCCTTGCGACCAACTTCAAGAAAGGCACATGGAAACGCGAGTACTTTCTATTCATTTTGTTTTGCGTTATCAGCTTCTTTCATCCCACACCATCGAAAACTCTGGAAGGTCCGGTAATAACCGTTGGGGTTGCCCAAATCGCTGATGGCCTCGATAAAGAACTCCTGGCTGCTCATCAAGAAGCGTCCCGCGAGAAAGTTGACTTCGTGGTTTGGCCAGAATTCTCGGGAATGCTCTTTGTGCGCGGCGACGATACTTCGAAGCTAAAGGAAGCATCAGTTGGTACTAGCCCATTGATCACCAGCTTTCGAGATTTGGCTTCCCCACTTCCTCACAATGTTGCCGCCATGTACTTGGACGGCAAAGAGTCAGAACGATACGAAAAGCGAAAGCTGTTCGCCAGCGAATCGAAGATGCATACTGCGGGGACCAAGGCAGTTGCCGTTCCAATTCTCGACTCAAAGGATTCCGTCGGACTTAACATCTGTTTTGACTCTTGTTACCCAAATATCATTCGCGAATCGGCTGCCTTGCCAAATGTAAGGGTGGTCGCATTGCCAACCATTGATCCCGATTCGCCTCACTACTTTGTGGCAGCCGTTCATGCGGCTTACACCCCCTTTCGATGCGCTGAAAACGGAGTAGCGATGGTCAGAGCCGACGGGCATTTTGGTTCGATGATCGTGAACGAGCACGGACAAATTGTTTCAGAACTTAAGAATGAGCAAAAGTCGCTGACGGCTGTAATATCAGGCAATCGAGCTTGGACCGTCTACCAAGTTCTCGGCGATTGGTTTTGGTACCTCTGTATCCTCGGCGTTATCGCGTTCCCAATATTTAACTTGGTTCAGAAAAGGAAACTAACAAGTTAAGCAAACATCATATAGCTTTTCAACCTCCAATATAAACAAAATAGCAATAGGAATATTCGTTCCTCGGAATCAACTTGAAAACCCTCACCCGCTCGTTTGCCATCTTTATCCTTACGTTGCTGATTAGTCTTCTGACCGGCTGCGGTGGCTCTGGCGCATCCTCCGCCCAAGCAAAGCCTAAGGTCTTCATAAATTGGCCAACCTTAACTCGAGGGGTCAACGCACCGCCATATGCTGGGTCAGCTTTTATTTCCCTGACTTTTGGTTCCTCAAATTCGCCCAGTCGTTGGTTCGTAGATAGACCAGCTAGTACAGGAGCACAAACGATTGGATATGATTGTCCCGATGCAGGAGCAGTCGGTCCTGGACTTCTCGTTATCACATTTCAAACTGGTGCTGGAGGAACAGGCAACTCTGTTGCAAGCGCCGCAGCTAGTGTGAAAATTGACGAATCAGGAAATTTATTGAACTCTGAGGGGGGTCCCCTTGGAACCGTTACTTACAGTTCGCAAATCAGTGGATTTTCCGTAAATAGGAACAATATCTCAGTGGGGCAATCTGCGCCCCTCGTTGTAAGTGGCTTGGCATTTGGATCAGTTGTAGCACTCCCTCAAGATCTAGTAACAACCGAAATAGTTGAAAATCCTCAGAATGCTACGTTATTAGATAGAACATTGACCGGAGTTATTGAGGGAACTTTTAGGGTTCATATCTCATTTGAGTCCATTTCAGATACATTCGGGATGACCGTGTCTCCCGTTATGGCGACTGTTCATCGAGCAAACTTTGCCGCAAACCAAATTGCGTGGGACCCAATTCATCGCCGAATGTGGGGCACATTTGGACCGAATACGGCATATCCAAATTCAATTGTTGATATTGATCCCGTAACAGGCTTTGTTGGAAACCCGATTGCAGTCGGAAGTAATCCAAATATGATCGCTGTTTCGCCCGATGGATCAACAGCATATGTTGGGTTGGACGGAGCATCAGCGGTCCGGAAAGTTGACTTGAATTCTCGGATCGCGAGTACTGCTACCAACATTGTTTTATTTGGGGAAACTGGCCGAATCATTGGTCTTGACGTTAATCCAGGTAATCCCAATGAGTTTGCCGCTTGCATGCAAGCATCAGACTCCAGCGGCTATGGTGGACCAGTCGTGTTCAGGGATGGATCCCAAGTTGGAGTGGAGCCAGGACTATATACGGCACAAAAGGTGACTTATGCCTCTTCCAGTTCAATTTTTGGTGCACAGCCAGGGACAATTTACGCGATTGAAGTAGCTCTGAATTCTGTGGACTTTCTCTCGGCCAACGGATCTTTTTTTAACCTTCAAGGTGACGCGGCGATTGCCGGATCCAAGGCAATTCTGCCAAGCGGTACTACTTACGATTCTACAAGCCTTGCTCTATTGGGACAACTGACCTTCAGCAACGAAGAAATCCAAGTTGTTGCAACTGATAATGTCAATGATGTGGCTTGGGCAATCACAGCGACAACAAACTTGTTTGAAAAATTGCCGAGACTCAGATCATTCGAATTATCGAATTATTCTCCAACGGCGGGAGTTTCATTGCCATTTAGTCTGACAGATGAATTCGTTGTGTCGATCAAACGATTTGGAACCACTGGTATCACTGTCCTGACTTCAAAAGCACTTTATGTTCTTAGCACAGCCCCCGGGTTATGAGCCGTATTCAAAATCTAATATTTAACTCCTAAAATTGGTGGAGGCGGGGGGAATTGAACCCCCTTCCAAAACCGGTTTCCCAGCGTTACCACGAGCGTCATCTCTGTACTATTTCTCGATGCAGGTCTATGCCGAGATCGCGCGACCTATCATCCAGTTCGATTTTTTTTAGCTCAGCTTCCTACGAACAGAAGGTTACTAAGCGATTCGGATTTGCGTCGCGAACATCTAAACTATCCGACTAAGTCCAGAGTCACGCGCTGTCAATTAAGCAGCGAATGCAAAGTTGTTGTTTGCAGTTATTTTTTCCTCGTTTTTTACGTGGCCAACGAGAATCCACGGCTCGCAACGAAGAGTCACTACGATTCTGTCGAACCCTGACGCCCCCATTTACTTATCTATTATGACGTCGGAATGTGTCTCCTTGTTCATTAGGACTCACTTACTGGTTCGGTGACTGATCCTTCCGGCATAAATACATGCCGCCAAGACGAACAATTCTTCCACGTCGTATTGCGACAATGCCTCGGCATCCTTTCCGAGGTTTAATGCCCGCACGGCAGCGACTTCGTTTTCGGCCGAGTGAGCTTCGAGGGCTTTCGCCACCGCTTTCGATGTTTTGCCACCAATGGTCAACATCGAAATCAAAAGCTTGTCTCGAACCATTCCTTGAGTCATCAGGGCTTTGTAAGTTGGGCTTTCGACTTTGTAAATGCTGGCGACACCGAGGAGGCATCGACGTCGAGTAATGACAGAAACGCATGTTTGGGCAACCGCCAAGATTCTCGGAACATCTTCAAGGTTTCCGTTGACGCCCAAAGCATAAGCCACTTCTGCGCACGCTTCATCGTCGTACATTGCGAGTGATTCTCGACATGCGTCGGCGGTCTCTTTCAACTCTAATTCAGCCGAAGCTTCTGCGGCAGCGACTCGAACACTTGGGTGCTTGTCGAGTAATGCATGGGAAACTGTCGTACCAATATCAGCCGCGTCGAGATAACGAAGTGCCTGCAACGCTGCCCGTCGCAAATCAGGATCGGACTTGTCTTCTGCCGCTATCAACAAATGGCTAAGAGCCTCGGCGCTCTCAGCTGCGCCGGGGATCTTGGCGATTGCTCTGGCACTTGCTCTACGCAAGAGTGGGCGCGGACTCTTGAGCAGTTTGACAAGCTCAGGAATGGCAGACAAGTCGCCCAGCTTGCCGAGCGCATTGACGGTTTCCTCCTCAACAATATCGGGATGTAGTTCTAGTTGATGCAGGAGTTCTGGCACGGCTGACGAGTCACCTAATCGCCCCAATGCCGACGCGGCTTGTCGTCGGACCCGTGGGGATGGGTCGTGAAGGGCCGCGATTAACTCTGACGATGCCAGTGAAAGTCCTCGGTCTGCCATTTTCTCAATTGCGTGTTCTCGTTCAATAGCATCGCCACTACGGCTGAACTTTTGCATTGCCCGGATTCCTTTGGGAGTAACGCCCTTTAAAACTTTGATGGTTTCGCGAATGCTGGTCGCACCTTCTTCTTTGATCGGAGCAAGGAAGAATAGGGCGATGAACCGAACGCCAATAGTAATGTAGAAAACGGCTTGATAGGCGCCGAAATCGCTATTTAAAAAGAGTCGACCGCGGGTTAACAGCTCGGCACCAACCAATGGAGCAATGCCTGCAAAAAGGGATTGGGTCGCCAGTCCGGCGCCAATATATGTCGCCCGCGCTGATGATTTTGCCGTCGAAAGCAGCAAGTTGAACTGACAGATAGCAACGCCGCTCCAGTTCGCCCCCATCAGGAAGTGACACGAAATGAGGAGCACCAGGTTGAATGTCGAGGCATGTTCACCAGGCGTTGGACGAGCAAGGAGCCAAGCTAGCGGACTCAATAGCATTCCAAAACCGGTAACCATCAGCAACGGTTTGTTACCGTATTTATCGGCAAGGTAGCCCCACCATTTGGACATCGTGATGTTGCCAACCGCGTGCATGATGCCGCACAGTTGCAATTGAGTTTGATTGAACTTAAGGGATTCGAACGCAAAGGCCGCCCACAGGTTTCCCGCCATTGCCTGTCCCCAGATGAAGACGGCAAGGAACATCAGGACTTTTTGAAAATTCTTGTCCTGAAACGGACCAGCAAACGCCTTGATGCCTTCTTTCAGATTCTGTTTGATCGGCTCTTCGCGAGGAATATCTTGCATCTTCGAGAAGAAAAACCAGCTAGCGAAAGCGAATATGAGCCCAAGCGAAAAGATGAGGCTGTAACCATAATTAGGCTGGTGCTGTCGTTTTAGGTAATCGACGAGGAGACCGCCAAGTAAGCCCAC
>JAYUOQ010000378.1:0-8532 GCA_043760685.1 Armatimonadota bacterium
CGCCGTTAGGATTTGCCGAATAGGCATACTCTTCCGATGAAGCAGTTGGACAGACAAAGTCAATTCTTGATCCCTTCAGATCATAAATGTCGCTAATCCAGGTGTAAGCAATGCCATTGGCATCAGCATCGGGCTCACCCTTCTCGTTTTCGTTGTAGAGAGGCGGAAACCGATCATCGTGTTGAGCGGAATACAACGTCAGTGCAGCCATCATCCCGTTGATATTTCTGACACAAGTCGCTTTATATGCCTTTTCTCGCATATACAGGTAAACGGGGATCATCCCAATGATCAGGAATATCGTCACCAAAACGATTAGTTTGAAATCTTTTCTCGTCATGTACTGACCACCAGATGGTGCAGAGGCTCCTTCTGGTGCGTTTGGATCGAATGCGTTATTCTCGCTCATTAGTTTTTTTCACTCGCTAAACTATCTAGAAAACCGTTGTCGGTCAACATCTTTTTGGCTTTTGTGAGGTCGAGTTCCTCAAATGAACCTCGCCCAGGGACGGTTGGAAGTCTTAACATCTTGATATCTTTTTGGGCGACGCCTTTTGCAAAAATGGCAAGTCCAGCAACTTCCGTATTGCTAAAAGTATTTTCGCCAAGTACTTTTACACCCTGCTCGATGATCTCAGGGAGATTTTTCCAATTCTTAACGACCTCACCCTTAAAGGCCATGAGCAGTTGACGCTGACGCTCTGTTCTCTTAAAGTCGCCACCCGTGTCCTTCCGAAACCGGACGTAGCACATGGCATCATAGCCATCAAGCTTTTTTACCCCCGGGACAAAGTGGACGTGGAGCATTCCCGCATTGTCGTCGTAATCCATCTTATCCTTAATGGTGACTGTGATCCCTCCAATTGCGTCGACCAAGTCTTGGAAAGCGACATAGTCCAAAACAATGGTCTTATCGATGGTTACGCCAGTAAGGTACTCAACTGCATCTTCCTGCTTTTGCTTTGCTTCATCAGGCTTGGCGAGGTTATGATAGGCATTTAATTTGTGAGACGGTTCTCCCGGTAATTGGCATCGAGTATCGCGTGGAATAGATACACCAGTGATCGTCTTTTTCTTAAAATCGAGGTGAGCCATCAAGATCATGTCGGCTCGACCCGCTTGTTTGAGAACCTTTAGTCCGCCAGGGGCAAGATCTTCGTCACATCCGAGAAGGAGAATATTGAGTGAGTCACTCTTAAAAGTGTCTTCAGGTTTTACATTGAAGATGACCGATTTAATAAATTCTTTTGTAACCGGTGACCTATTAGTAAATCCCCAAAATGTTCCCCCAACTGCAAATGCAGCGATCCAAATGCCGTAAAAGACAACCCCAAGCTTTCGCTTTATAGGCACATTTCTTTGCTGCTCTCTTACTCGAATCGGTACCTTGATTGGTTCTTGCGGTTGCATCCTTGACCTTAAATTGCCTAATGGCTGTTTCAACACGTCTTCCTTGACGGGGGTTCCATTAATTATAGTTCATGCCACTCAACTACGATTCTCGGTGCGGAAACCGAATTCGGAACGTTGTTCCTATTCCAATCATCGAGTCGATTTCAACCTTACCGCCGAGGCTGGATGTTAATTCGAGAACAATCTTTGTTCCCCAGCCACTGCCACCTGCCTTGGACCATTGACTCCTGGCATTACCCTTCAAAATCCTGTTGGCAATTTCCTTTGTCATTCCTGGACCGGTATCGGCAACCTCAAATATATGATCGGTGCCGTCATATCGGTAAATTACGGTAACCGAACCGAAAGTATCGGTTTCATCACTCGACTCAATCTTCTCATCCGGGATAACTTCGTAAACTGCCTTGACCGAATTGCCAACTACGTTCTGGACGATTCTGAAGACAAAGAGATCGTCAAAATGAGTTTCTGGTGCCGAGCCATCAATCTCGTAGTTGAGGGCAACATGCTTTGATCGGCTTTCACTTTCGAGGTACGCAGCTCCCTTTTGAATCGTATCTCCCATGCGACCGATGGTGACGTTCGGCCGTAACTCCCTTCCTGCCGACATGTCGGAGATCAATCTTGAATAGCCCACGATTCGGTCGACTGACTTCTTTAAATCACCAACCATTGGATCAAGCGATGTTAGGTTCTCTTGAGCATCATTCGACAATGCTTGGTCAGCAAGACTTTCTTTCAAGCTATCAATTGCCATCTCTGAGAATGACAAGCTTGCATAAAGGCTGGCGGCAAGATTGCCAATATCGTGGCTTACTTTGCCCATTCCGAGCAAAGTGGATGCTCGAGCTGATTCCTCGCTCAATCGGTAGTTGTGGTAAGCCATTGTTGCCACAGCTGCAATGGTATCCAGAACAGCACCATCAGTTTCAGTAAATGGACCATCCGCTTTATTCAGGAGTTGGACGACACCAATGGGGTCTTCCTGTTCTATCATGAGGGGAGTAGCAACCATACTTCGAACAACGATTCCCGTAGCCTTTTCAAACGGATTGAGTTCAGATTCCGGACGCTCTGGAATCTCTCTCAGCATGGTTTTCTTTTGCTGAAACGCGGCTCCCGCCATGCCAAAATCATCGGCAATATCCTTCATCGGCAGTTTTGGCTCAACTTCGGGAGGCTCTACGTGTTGAAACACGAGCCGACTCGTGGCTGCGTCGTGAAGATAAATCGTGCCACCAGCAGCACCGACAGCTTCGACGGATATCTTGAGGACGCGCTTCAGTAAGTCATCAAACTCGCCGTGACTCGACAGAGTATGAGTTGCAAGCTGTACTGCACGGATAAGCCTTCCGTTAACGTCAATCAAGATACTAGTTTACTCCGTTAAGGAGACTTATCCAAATCGTCCAGAAATATATCCTTGAGTTTCGGGTTTTTGAGGGAAAAGGAAGATGTTGGACGTTGAATTCTCCTCAACAATTTGCCCCAGCATAAAGAACGCCGTTCGGTCGCTTGCCCTTTGCGCTTGCTGCATGTTGTGAGTAACAATGACAATTGTATATTCGCGTTTGAGTTCAAAAATGAGGTCTTCAATCCTCGAAGTAGCAATGGGGTCCAACGCAGAACAAGGCTCATCCATTAAGATGATCTTTGGATCAACCGCTAATGTCCTTGCGATGCAAAGCCGCTGTTGCTGACCGCCTGAAAGTTCAAGGGCGGAGTTTTTGAGTTTTTCTTTAACCTCGTCAAAGAGGGCTGCTTGCTTGAGCGATTTTTCAACGATTGAGTCGAGGTCACTTTTTGCCTTAACACCGTGGAGCTTTGGCCCATAAGTGATGTTGTCGTAGATCGACATTGGGAATGGATTCGGTTTTTGAAAAACCATTCCTACGTCCTTTCGCAAAGCTACCGGATCGACCTCTTTATCATAGATATTGATTCCGTCGATTGTAATGGTTCCATCAAGATGTGTTCCATCAATGAGGTCGTTCATTCGGTTCAAGCAACGAAGAAATGTTGACTTACCGCAGCCAGAAGGACCAATAAAGGCGGTTACCTTCTTTTCGGGAATAGTAATGCTGACTGACTTAAGCGCCTGAAAATTGCCGTAAAAAAAGTTAATATCTTTCGCGACGATTTTTGACCTTACCTGTATTTCTTCAGCTGATTCAGACATGAGTTTTCTTGCGACAAGGCCGGGCACGATAATGAATGGTGCCCCATATATGTTAGCTTTTTGTTAAGCCTCGTGTCACGGCATCAACTACGGATTGAGTGCTCTTTGACGAAGAAAATGATCGGCAAGGACGATCGCCGCCATCGATTCGACGATTGGAACTGCCCGTGGCAATACGCACGGATCGTGTCGTCCTCTACCAGTTAAGGTGGTTTCATCATGGTTTGTATCAACCGTATCTTGGGGCCTCAGAACGGTGGCGGTTGGTTTGAAAGCTGAGTGGAAAATGATCGGCATTCCATTGCTGATTCCTCCTTGAATGCCTCCAGAATTGTTCGTGCGAGTATAAACAGTGCGCTTTTCTCTTTGCTCGTCAACGGAATAGTAGTGGTCATTCACTTCCAGTCCAGTTTTGTCTGTCATTCCAAATCCGCCGCCAAATTCGATTCCTTTGCAGGCGGGCAACGATAAGATTGCCTTTCCAAGGTCTGCCTCTAACTTGTCAAAAATTGGCTCGCCCCATCCAGCCGGAACTCCCTTTGCTATGCAAGTAATAACTCCTCCGACGGAATTACCTTTCTTACGGATTTCTTCAATGTGCGCAATCATCTGCTCGGCAACGGATTGATCAGGGCAACGAATAATGTTCCGTTCAACATTTTCAAGAGTCACTTCCAGCGGATCGATAAGCGTTTCAATGAGGTGAACTTTTTTGACAAAAGCTACGATCTCGACTCCAATTGAAGAGAGGAGTTTCTTTGCAATCGCACCAGCAGCAACCCGTCCAACTGTTTCCCTTGCCGAAGAGCGTCCTCCGCCTTGCCAAGCCCGAATTCCGTACTTTTGGTCATAGGCGTAATCGGCATGACTTGGACGATATTTATTTTGCATTTCGTCGTAATCATTGCTGCGCTGGTCTTCATTCATGACCATGAGAGAAATAGGAGTACCGAGCGTGAGTCCATCTTCACTGACCCCACTAAGAATCTTAACGGTATCTGACTCCTTTCTTTGGGTCACAATTTTGCTTTGACCGGGTCTTCGGCGGTCCAATTCGATTTGAATTTCCTCCGCGCTAATGGCAATGCGAGGAGGACAACCATCAATCACTACTCCCAATCCTCCGCCATGAGATTCACCCCAAGTCGTTATTCGGAAGATTTGACCGATGCTGCTGGACATTGTGGAACCCAGTTTACAGCAAGAAATTGAGCATGAATCCCTAATTGGCAAAACCCCGCACAGCATTGTGCGTCTGGAATATCACAAGGAGATGAACATGAAAAACATCATCAAGATCGGAACCCTCGCCTTAATGGCAAGTGTCATCCTCGCCCCTACAACCGCGACAGCGCAAGACTGGAGGCGGGACAAGACTGCTAATGAGTGGAAAACAATCGCCACGATTAGCGGAGCAATTGGGTTGCTTGGTGCCCTCAACCATGACGACACGCTGACATTCGCTGGCGCCGCTGGAGCCCTCTACTCAACCTATCGATACGATCAAGACCGAAGAAGCCGAGACCGTTGCGACAACACGAGAGCGGAATACTTCGATCACGAATATTTCTATAGAGACGGACAACGATACGAGCGAAAAACGGTCTGGAGAAATGGTCAAAAATATTACCAGTTCGTCAGATGCGATGATTCAAGAGGAAACAATTCGTATCAGAATCGGAACGGCTATACGGATGAGCAATGGCGCAGAGAAGAGAAGAAGCGAATTGAGGAAGACCGTCGGTATCAAGATAAATTGAGGCGAGAAGAAGAACGCCGCCAAGACGAGTGGCGACGAGCCGAAAAGAAGCGAATTGACGAAGAGCGAAAACGCGAAGACGCTCGACGACGAGAACAAGAGAAATGGGATCGCGATCATCGCAATGATCGGAATCGTGACTATGATCGAAATCGCGATGGCCGAGACGACAGAAATGATCGAGACCATGACCGAAATCGGGGTCGAGGAAACCGCAGCGACTAACTCAACAGCAGAGAGAGTCCGTTCGGAAGCGACCTAAGAATGATATTTTAGGTCGCTTTTTTACTGACTTGAGTTCAGATTTGGACAAAGTAAAAAAGTCGCATTACTTGCCTCTCTTTGTTCAGCCAAAACCCAGCTCATCTCAGTATCCCCCAATGCACCATTGCACTTTCCGAAATAATGAAGATCCGAAAGATGAGTAAAGATCAGAGCATTTTCGATCCTTACTTCGGGCTAATTTGAACTTATGAGAAGACTTGCCATAAGTCTCGGTTTGTGGCATGAAGGCGATAGGAAACGTCGGTCGGAGTAAGGAAGATCGTAGGTAGCAAAATGAACAAAAGCATTATGAAGATATCGGCTCTCGCGTTCATCGCCAGCGCGATGATCATGCCGATGACGGTATCGGCCCAGACGGAAGCTCAACGGAGAAGCCAAACTCAAAACGAGTGGAGAAACATCGCAACCGTTAGTGGAGCGTTAGCATTGTTAGGACTTTTGAAAAAGGACAATACGTTGACCTTTGCTGGAGCCGCAGGCACGTTGTACTCGCTTTATCGATACGATGAGGACTCAAAAAGTAAGGATCGATTGGCAAGAACCAGAGCCCAGTACTTCAGCCGAAGTGAATTCTATCGCGATGGCGTTCGGTACAACCGACGAGTTGTCACGAAAAACGGTCAAAAGTATTACCAGTTCTACAAGGCACCAAAGAGTCAACAAGACTGGAAGCCTCAGGGTTTACACGATAACCGGAACAACAGTCATAACAACCGGGACCACGATAATGATCGTGGAAACGACCGAGACAATGGCAATGGGAAAGGGAAAGGAAAGAGCGGCAAAAGCCATGGCAAAGGTCATGGTAACGAAAAATCTAAAGGTCGCGGCGACAACTAGCCGAACATTTGCCCTTCATTCTGAGTAAGGATAGAGGGCTTTTCTAGTTTTCTTTGCCATGGGTCTTTTGGCGATGCAGTAATGGATTCCGACTCCTAGACGTCTTGAACCTTGGAAGGCGAAATGAAAAATAATATTTTGAAACTCGTAACCTTAGGTTTAGTAACCGGCGCCATGATCATGCCAATGACGATCAATGCCCAGAGCAAATCAAAGAAGGAAATTGCCAAACGTCAGAAGTCAAAAGCAGATTGGCAAAAGACCGCCAACATTGCTGGAGTGATAGGAATCTTAGGTCAGCTCAATAAAGATAAAACGGCTTCGTATCTTGGAACCGGAGTAGCTTTGTACTCGATTTACCGAATGCAAGAAGATACCAAGAGTCAAAACCGCACCCGAAGGGATCGAGCAGCATTTTACAATCGAGATCACTACGTCAAAAATGGCGTTCGTTACGACCGTAAACTCGTTAAGAAGAATGGTCAAAAGTACTACACCTTCGTGAAGCACAGAGGATAGTTGCCAGAGTATCTGTTGATTTGTCGAACGAAGTGTCGCGCTCGACAAATCAGTAGCCTGGTACTCTGAATACATGACCGACTTCGCCAAAGCATGGCAATTGAGCCGACACCGATTCGCAGAATCAGTTTCCGATTTGAATCAAGAACAACTCAATTTTCGGTTGCACCCAGACGTTTTAACCGCGGGCGAAATGGTTCTCCATGTTATCGGCGTTGAACTCTGGTTTGTTGCCCAATTAACCGGATCAGACCTAAATGAGCACGATTTGCGGTTAACCAAGGCTGCCGTGGATGGGGTTGTCAACGAAAACCCATTTCCCTATTCAGTTGACGAAATTAGCCCAGAATTGATTTCAGCCGCATTGGCTCGAGGGCAAGAAATTGTCAAACCCCATATCGAAAATCCATCCCAAGAATTCTTAACCAAAGAGATTAAGAGTGCTTTGGGACCGATTATTACTGGAGAAGGCGCATTGGCTCGATTTGCCTTCCATCCAGCCTATCATCAAGGTCAGGTTCACCTTATCAGGACATCGCCCAGCTTTCCAGCTTAAAGGTTTCCTGCCTAAAAGTGAACGATGTCTACCAGACGGTGAAGGAAAGTCTGCCCCGCAGGATTGATTGCAAGTCCATTTGGCTGAGTTCCTAAGCCTCCATGAGGGCGGTAGGTCGTCAAAATGGTTTCACCAACCCGAGCAATATATGCCGATTCAACGTAAGTTCTGGTGTCAATTCTCGTCTCGAGAATTTCGACTCCATCTAGACGGGCGAGCCAATCGGGATCGAGAACCTGATCCGGACAAATTGCAAGCCTTTCCGCCCACGATAAACCAAATCCTTGGGTGATGCACTCTCGCCAATAGGGAGCCGCTACTCCACCTTGTCCCTCAACCAGAACAACCATTGGTTGCCCCATTCGCTCTCTAAGAAATTCTCGCCAACCTGATACGATTGGCAACCCTTCCTTACCAAATTTCACTCCATCGAATCGATCATCCTCAAACTTCAGGTTGCAGTCCTCAAAAGTTAAGGGAAGGTGAGAATGAATCTCCCATGAATTCTGTGCCCCACCATATTCACAATGAAAAACATAGGAACCCGGATCCAGTGAATCGAGGAATACATTCGCTATTTGGATCGGCCGTCCACAAGTGGAAGTAGGCTCTGCGATTCCTTCTTGAATGGGTCGCCCATTAAGAGTCTTCAGTGTCCAAATTGCACTACTACTGGCTTCCGCTCCGGCATACCCTATGCGGATAAGAATAGGTTTATCTGCAAAGAAGTTGTATAAATCTGAATAACCAACTCGATTTCCTCCACGGGTCCATCGAGGATTTCTGGATGGGATCAAGAACAAGACTTTCTCGGCATTCCATGTTTCAAATTGATCTGCCGTGTATCTCTCCCTGGCCCAGTCAGTCTGAATTCCCGAGCTTGAAATAGGCGTATCCCTAAGACCAGTAAGGACGTAACCATCAAAGTCAGACTTAGACCGAAATTGCTCAACGAGGTGTTTTCGAACAAACAATGCCTTG
>JAYUOQ010000379.1:0-3274 GCA_043760685.1 Armatimonadota bacterium
GAGAGACCTTCTTGAAGGAGAATCGATACGACATCTTCTCCGGTTGCATAGTTCATTGCATCTACCAATTCCGTGCCATATTTATTCGTGAACTTTGCCGGAAATCCAGCGCGAATAATCAGCTTTACACAATCAGCCGAACCACTCCTCGCTGCCATGAACAGCGGAATGCTTTCGGCTGACTGACACCCAACTTCGTCAGGCATCCACGGCATAAGTTGCGCCACTCTACTCTCTTCTTCTTCTGCGGAGAGAAGAAAGTTCCTGCCGATCTCCTTGATTGGCCATGCTGTTGCGCCAGCATCAATCAGGAACTTCACGCGATTTGAGTCACCATGTGAACATGCCCGACAAAGTGCAGTTCCAAGCCTCAGAATGGAGTGGTCAAGCTCCGCTCCTGCATCAATCAAAATCTTCATGACCGACAGGTTTGAATCAGGAGAATCCGCTGCCACCATTAGCAAGGTCGGTCGGCGGAAATCCGATTGGCCATGATATTGGTACGAAAACTCCTTTTCAAGATTCACGATCTCGATCAAAAGCGACCGAACTTCTTCGGTCCGTCCGTACTGAACCGCTCTAATCAGGCTCTCATCCATAAACCACAGTATAAATCAGTTGCATTTTCTTGCCCTCGCCCTCGCCCTTGCCTTGAAGTGTCGTAAACTCAGCCTATGCTGGCGCTGATCCTTCTTGCTTCCCAAACGACCTCAATAACCTTTGTCAAAACGCCGCCATTAACCGGCGAAAGCAAATTCAACGTCAGCAACCGAGCACCGCTCGCCCCAATACCCTTGCTTAAGCTTCCTGTCGGAGCCATACAGGCCAACGGCTGGCTTGGCGAATACCTAAAAAGACAGCGATCAGGCATGACCGGGCAGCTCCCGAAGATCAGCCAGTGGCTGAAAAAGGAGGGCAACGCGTGGCTCAATAAAGACGGCGCCGGCAAAGCGGGATGGGAAGAAGTTCCGTACTGGCTCAAAGGCTATATCAGCCTCGCCTACCAACTAAGGGATAAAGCCATGATCGAGGAGGCCCAAGGCTGGATCGAAGCCGCCCTCGCGAGTCAACGCCCCAACGGAGACTTCGGTCCAATTCAGATGATCGACAAGAACTCTCGTGACTTCTGGGGCAACATGCTCATGCTGAGCTGCCTTCGCACCTACTACGAAGCCACCGGAGATCAGCGCGTGATCCTCATGATGCGGAAGTACTTCGCCTACCAAAACACCATTCCCGATAAGGACTTCCTTACCGGATATTGGCAAGATGCCCGCGGTGGTGACAACCTCGCCAGCATCTATTGGCTTTACAACATGTCGGGCGACCCCATGCTACTCGAGTTAGCCGAAAAGAACCACCGATGCACCATGAACTGGTCGCTAACTGGCACCCTTCCAGACTGGCATAACGTCAATGTTGCCCAGGCATTCGATGAGCCCGGAATCTACTATCAGCAAAGCAAAAACCCGGCGAACCTTAAGTCTGCCTACGCGAACTTCGACACGATTCGGAACCTCTACGGTCAAGTTCCGGGCGGAATGTTTGGCGGCGACGAAAACTCAAGAAAAGGTTATGCGGATCCACGCCAAGCGGTCGAAACGTGCGGAATGGTTGAGCAGATGCTTTCCGATGAAGAGCTCCTCACGATCTCTGGAGACGTCAAATGGGCTGACCATTGCGAGAACGTCGCCTTCAACACGTACCCCGCTGCGGTCACTCCCGACTTCATGGCGTTACGGTACTTAACGAGCCCGAATATGGCGACTTCGGATGCCGACAACCATGCGCCAGGGTTCCAAAATGGCGGACCAATGACCGCATTCAATCCGCTTAGCCATCGTTGTTGCCAACACAATCACACCCAAGGTTGGCCGTACTTTAGCGAACACCTTTGGATGGCGTCGAATGACGATGGTCTAGTTGCAACGCTCTACAGTGCTTCTACAGTAACGGCAAAGGTCGGAAGCGGGGCAAAGGTTACGATCAAAGAAACCACGAACTACCCGTTCGATGACGAAATCAAATTGAGCGTTAACCCGGGTAAAGCTCCCAACCGATTCCCAATCTATCTTCGATTGCCTGAGTGGTGTATCAACCCGTCTATTTCAGTCGAAGGAACAAAGGTTTCGTGGTCAACTAGCAAGCTTGGCTTCGCTCGAATAGATCGGACATGGCGAACTGGCGATGTCATCACCCTCAAACTCCCGATGAAGCTCAGCGCGACCAAATGGACGGGAAACAAGGACAGTGTCAGCCTCAACTATGGTCCCCTAACATTCTCACTCGATCTTAACGAGCAAGTCACCAAACTGGATAGTGCGAAGACAGCTTTGGGCGACTCGCAATGGCAAAGTGACCTTGACACCAAGAAATGGGCGGCCTACCAGTACACGCCAAAGTCGCCATGGAACGTCGCCTTAGCGTTTGACCCGACTAAATCATTGTCGGAAATCCAAATAGTTAAGCGTCCTTGGCCAAAGTCTGGCTTTCCATTCACACCTCAAGATGTCCCATTCGTCATGATCGCGAAAGGCGCAGTCTTGCCCGAATGGAAGATTGATCGAACCGGCCTTGTTTCGCCTCTCCAGGCAAGTCCTACTCAAACCGCCGAGGCAGTGAAACCAATCCGGCTGATCCCGATGGGAGCCGCTCGAATCCGAATAACAGCGTTCCCGTGGCTTGCGCCAAGCGGCAAAAAGTGGACGACCGCGCCGAAACCCAACCCATATTCGCCAACCGCATCCCATGTCTTCGGCGGAGACACGGTTGAGGCCCTGTGCGATAACATTCTCCCTCAAGCGTCCGATGACGAGGGTATTCCGAGGTTAACATGGTGGGATCACAAAGGCACATCAGAGTGGGTTGAGTACGCATTTTCCAAGCCAATGACCGTGAAAGAAGTTGGAGTCTACTGGTTTGATGACACCGGACATGGTGGTTGTCGAGTTCCGAAGTCTTGGAACGTCATGGGTAAAGTGGGCGATCAATGGATTCCAATTCCTACGACAAGCGAACCTGGTGTACTCAAAAACCAATTCAATTCTGTATTCATCGGACCCATCCAGATCACGGGACTCCGTCTCCAGGTCCAACTCCAACCAAATTTCTCGGGTGGCATCCTCGAATGGCGAGTTAAGTAAGTTAAATTAGGCCGCTATTACGACGAAACTTTGCGGTGACGAGTGATCCTTGAATCGACCACCAGCGAGTTGCCTCTTCGGACGGAGAGGCCGATGAGGTACGAACCGGGTGAGGCGAAAACCACCAATAG
>JAYUOQ010000380.1:0-8512 GCA_043760685.1 Armatimonadota bacterium
CTTCGCCCTTATGCCCGCCTGCGGCGTGTTTATGTCGCCGATCTTCGGACATTTGGCTGATCGGGTCATTAATTCGGAAAAGCTACTGGCAATGCTTCATCTTTTGTCCGCCTGCTCGCTTTTTGCCCTATCAAAGCAAACGACATTTGCCGGAACTCTTGTCTTCTTGTTGATTCACTGCATCTTATTTTCTCCCACGGTAACGCTCACCACATCGGTCGTTTTGCATCATTTGGACGATGCAAACAAGCAGTTTGGCAATATGCGCGTGGCGGGGACAATCGGTTGGATGATTTCGGGGTGGGTTCTTTTCGCCCTGAGAATGAACGGGAAAATTCAGGTTACGGGCGATCTCTTTGTTATAGCGTCTGTCCTTAGTCTTCTTCTCGGCTTACTTTGCTTCTTTGTTCCGAAAACTCCTCCGTCTAAAACTAATGAAAATCGGTTTGCTTTTGGAAAGGCGTGGCAACTCTTGAAGAACCCAAATTTTATGATGCTCATGGTTGTGGCATTGGTTATCTGTACCCAATTTGACTTCTTCTATATGTTCACTCCTGGATACTTGACTGCTCCGTCTCTGGACACTTTGCAGAGAGTACTGCCTGAGTCATACATTCCTGCTGGTGTGGCGGGTCTTGGCATCCCAGCAAAGCAGGTTTCGTTTTACATGTCGTTGGCTCAAGTTTCGGAAGTCATTCTTATGCTTTGCCTTCCTTTTCTCCTTAAGAGTCTTGGGTTTAAGTGGACCATTTACTTGGGAATAGTCGCTTGGTTCTTACGATTTCTGATTTACGTCTTTTTTACATCTCTTCTCGGTACCGTTGTTTCGATCTTGCTCCATGGATTCTGTATTGCGTGCTTCCTGATTGCTGGATCCCTTTACGTTGCTCAAGTGGCGCCAATTGATATCCGGGCATCTTCACAAGCCCTCTACTCGGTAGTAACATTTGGCTTCGGCAGAGTTGTAGGGGCGATTTTTGGGGGAATTATCGAAACCGCCAATACGACAAAGCTTCCGGTATCGGTTTCAATACCAGGAATGAATGATCTTGACAAGCTCGTTAATTGGCAGGCGGTCTTTGTGGTGCCGACTGGAATCACCTTTGCATGTGTCTTGGCATTCCCGTTCCTTTTCCGTATGAAAAAGGGGGAACCTAGCTAACTAACGTGACGTTTTTCTCTTCAATAGTTTATAGTTAGTATTAGAACCTAAAATGTTTGCACCACTACTTTTCGGGGTCCTCTTAAAGACCCATCAGCTTCCCAAAATTTCGCTTGAATTGCGAGGAGTGAGGTTAGAAAACGCAGCGCCTATCCTGGCGAAGTCATTCGGAATGGAATCGTTAGAGATTGGACCAACTCTCAAAAACGAGGTGATATTGGTTCGCACGCAGAATGTTGACCCCGAGGTTCTTAAGGCGAACCTCGCTAAAGTACTCAACGGAACTTGGTTGCATCGGAAAGAGGGTTGGTGGTTCACCCAAACCGACGAGCAAAAAGCTGCTGAAAAGAAGATTTACGACAAAGCGCGATACAAGGTTTTCACCGAGCTAGTTGAGAAATCGAAGAAGAAACTCGCAACCATGATGCCCTTCGATGAAAGCCTTTGCAAAAAGCTTCTCAAGGACTTGCAAGTAATATCGACCACTAAAGTAGATCGGAGAAACAATAACATTTGGCTCCGCATTGCCAAGATTAACGAGCAGAGCCCCATGAATCGTTTCGCCTACCGGGCGGCTTTGAGGATTACCCCAGATGTCTGGATGAAATTAACCGAAGAGAATCCTCGAATTGTATTTTGCTCTAAACCAAACGGGATGCAACAACCATTTCCATTCCGGATCGACGACCTACTTGCCATGTCAGTTCAGGAGCAGAATAAATGGTCAACTTACGCAGCAGGAGAACCCTTTAAAGGCCCTAGTGCTACAGGTCCATTCGGTAGTGAGGAGGAAGGATACTACGGCTTAGGAGGCTTAAATGATCATCGGGAACCATTTAAATCTACCGATTTTAACTACATGACCATGACCATTGAACTGGTTGGTCAATCGATTGAGT
Source organism: Armatimonadota bacterium (assembly GCA_043760685.1). Taxonomy (GTDB): domain Bacteria; phylum Armatimonadota; class Fimbriimonadia; order Fimbriimonadales; family Fimbriimonadaceae; genus Fimbriimonas. The sequence goes on from JAYUOQ010000380.1 coordinate 2,062, forward strand.
TCAATGCCTATGATGCGAAAGGAAAATCAACGGTCCAATCCAGTATCAACTTTTATGAAGCCTCGGAAGAGGACTATAACTACGATTACAAGTCTGAATACGAGAAGATGAAGAAGAAGATGGTGAAGGTGACCGGAGAAGCCGATGAGTACCTGAACCTTATTTCACCGATGGACATGTTTGGCAGAAGGAAAGAACAAAAGCAGCCAATTAGTCCCGGGCTTTTAGAGAAAATTCTGAATCCCGAAAAGGTTGATCCATTGTCAATTTCTGCTCCAGATATATATCTGAAAAGTATAGAAACTCCTAATGTCGTCATGACCATGAATGACAATCAGCGTATGATGCGATTTGCGGAGTTTAGGGAAGCCAGATACATGCAATTTAGCCCCGCGAATATTGTTGATGCCGAAGGTTGGTTCCTTTTGTCTCAGCCAAATCCAATTGCTAATCGCAAGCTGATGCCAGATCGTAAAAAGCTGGGTCCAATGCTACGGTTTGTAAACGCCAAAAAGCGACCGTTGAATCTCGATGAACAAGCCGCATTTGCCTTGCAGTTGCCATGGAGCGAACAGTATTCGTGGGCGTATCAGTCTTACATGAAATTAGTTGACTCATCGGAAGTTGAGTCTTACAACAGAAAGTCATCGTTAAGGATTTATGGATCTTTGACGCCCGGTCAAGTTGCCCAGGCGAAAAAAGGTGGTGTACAACTATCGGCCCTATCGGATGATGCAAAACAAGAGATTTTTCGGGCGATTTTCTTTTCCCAAAGATACGAATCGAGAGTTGATATGGACTGGAATGCTCAAGGTGAAATGAGTCCGACGCAGCAAAGAGAATTTCAGGACATGCAACAACTTTTGTGGGGTGGAATATATGAGGAAAACACTTTTGTGCTTCCGAAGGGTCTGATGAATGGGTTTGTCATCACTATCGACGACAACACAACCTCGCAACTGTATTGCGGATATCCAGAATCTCAGGGAGAGGAAAACTATTACGGGCAGGGTCGGACAATGTCGGCGTCTTCGATTGGCGAGCACATGTTCAAAATGACAAACACGCAACGATACCGATATGAAAATCAAAGTTACAATAAGATCGACGAAAACAATATCCGTATGGCATCTCAACGGTACTTAACCGTGAAGTTGAAGTTTAGCAATATGATGCACTTCAATTGGACTCTCTCTCAAATTTTGATTAATGATCCTGCGGTGTACACCACAAAAACCTTGCCAAAGAGTGTTCTGGACGAAATCAAAAAGGGTTATGACCAGGCTGAGAAACAAGACAAAGAATATGGGCAATACTACGAAAATCGGCCCGTGCGCAAAACAAATCCGCCGCCTAGGTAATCCTTATGTTGTATGCACTGGTCCTTTGTCTTGTCGCTGGAAGCCGCCAACAGTCGTTAGTTTCGTGCGAGCTTCGAGGTGTTCGGCTGGAGAACTCCGCGCCAATTCTTGCCAAAACGCTTGGGCTCGACTCTCTGACCGTTGATCCCGTCCTGAAAAACGATGTGTTGCTGATTCGGACCGCATCGGTTGATCCAGAAATTCTGAAAGCAAATCTGGCGAAGGTGTTTAATGCAACATGGGTTCATCGACCAGAAGGCTGGTATTTCGGTCAGACCGACGAACAAAGGGCCCAAGACAAGGCGAGTTTCGACTCGTTGCGTCTGAAGCGTTATACGACCTTGGTCGATGGCATTCATGGTAAGTCGGACAAAATGCCAGAGTTTAACGAGTCGTCGTGTAAAAAACTCCAACAAGAGATCACCGCACTTGCAAAGGTCGCAAGAACTGACGAGAACTCAGAGGAAATGGGTAAGAGATTCTCTCGAATTGACTCTAACAATCCGAGTACACGTTTTTGCCTCAATCTGTCCCGAAGAATCACTCCGCAAATGTTCATGCGTCTCAGCAGGAACCGCCCAAAAGTCGTCTTTTGCAATCATCCAACTTCGATGCAGGTCGCGCTACCGATTGCAGTCGATGATCTGGTAAATCAGATGGTTCGCGAACAAAACCTTTGGGTTACGGTCGCCGGAAAGGAACCCGTCGTCACGAAGAAGCAGAAAACCGACGACGACAGCGACGATGAGGGGCAATACAGTCTGGGGCAGCTGAACGCGAATCGAGATCCAATTGGGAGAGAAAAGTTAGTCATCATCACGGTGACGCTCGATGATCGCCTACAAAATGTGATCATCCGAGCTTACAGCGATAAAGGTGAAATGACGCTTTCTTCGTACGCCGATGGGTCGCGCGGATTCGATGAGGGGCAACCACTTGAACTAGATCGGGTTTCGAGTTATATTGTCTCAGGTGCTCCGGTTGAGGAGGGCCAAGAAGTAGGTGTACCGGAACTGAAAGGCGAAGCTGCAGATTTTCTCAATTTCCTTTGGCCGGGTCTTCAGTCCGGTGACAATAACAAGAGTCCAAGTCCGGCGTTCGTCGTGAAGGTTCTTCAGCCGGAAAAGAATGACCCATTGTCATTCATCGCTCCAGGTATTACCCTGGCCAAAATCAAAATCCCGAACGTCATCATGATATTGGAAGATGATTTAGTGACGCCGTGGATGTTTAATCGCTTATCGGATCCAAATCAGGCCGAACCTAGAACAATTGCGGAAACGAAAGGCGATTGGTTCACCTCCCGTTTTGTTGATCCAATTGCGGAACGTGAAGAAATGGTCGACCGCAAGGTTTTCGGTCCCCTTCTGAGATTTCTTAACCAGAATCATCGTGAATTTTCGTTGGAAGAAGAAGCCAAATTGGCTTTTGATGAACAATGGAATGTGAGTTCGAGTTGGGTTTTTGACCAACTCAAAAGCCGGGTTAGCTCTGATGGAAAAGCCACCGAGTCCGGGTATTTCATTTCGGGTCAAAGAGGTGGTGCCGATGCGGGGATGCGAATCTACGGTTCGTTGACCGAAACCGAACGCCGCCGATGTTTCAACGGTGAGATGCCAGTTGGCTACTTATCCAAAGCCACAAGGCTAGAACTGTATCGTGCGATTTTCTTTGGCGGGTCACGAAAAAATGGAATGGGCCGTGGATCGGACAGTGACCTCACTACCGAATTTCCGGATGAAGAAAACATGACGCTGGATCAAGAAAAGCTGGCCGAACTCGTCGCCAAAGGAACCCTATCGGATCCAACATTTGCCATGCCCAATGGCGTTCAAGATGACTATCGAATTGGTCTAACTGAAGCAAACGAACCAGTTCTTTCCGTGATTTACAACGTCGAGGATAAATCTGACAATAGTTCTTCCAAGAAGTACACGACCAATAGCACGGTAGACGCCGAAGGATTAGGGCGAGCACTTTTCGAGCAAACAAAGCCTCCAGAGAAATATGTTGGTGACCAAGGAATTGAGACTGTATCGAGCGTTACCACCAAGGTCAATCCGAACCATATTCAAATCCTGACCCAGAGGAATGTCGTCATCAAGATGCGAATATCACCCTGGTTGTCAATGTCGTGGAGCCTCACCGGAACCGTTGCCTCCGACCCGACGATCTACAGCCTCAAAACACTTCCTCAGAAATTTCGAGACGATATTCAAAAGGGATATGATGAGGCGGAGCAACAGTACAAAGAAGAGATGCAATCCAAGACCGAGGCACCCCCGGTCAAGAAAATCCCACCTCCCGTGTTTTGTTAAGGGAAACTTTCTTTAGCGGACCTGAGTCCCTTCAGGTGCTTCACGGTCGGGCTGAAGAAGAATCGCCCCACCATTTTCGTCCGTGGCTGCCAAAAGCATGCCTTGGCTCTCTACTCCTCTTAGTTTTGCTGGTTTTAGGTTCACTACGACTACCACTTGGCGGCCGATAAGGTCTTCGGGAGTGTAGTTGGCACGGATTCCTGCCACGATTTGCCGCTTTTCCTGCCCAATGATGACTTGAAGTTTAAGGAGCTTGTCGCTTCCCTCAACTGGCTCGGCTTCGAGAACACGTCCAACCTTCAGTTGGACTTTAGCAATGTCTTCAATGCCGATGATATTAGTTGGTTCTTCCATTTTTTCTTCTTTTACGACGGGTTTTTGTTCCGGTTTGGGTTTTGGGGCGGGAGGCGGAGTCTTTACGATTTCCATTCTTGGGAAAATTGGCTCTGGTAGTCCCAGTTTAGTGCCACTTGGCAAAGAGGCTACTGTACCAATAAAGTCCCAATCAGTAAGTGGCGCAACTCCCAATTGCTTTGCGATCTCATCGGCAACGTGAGGCATATACGGTCTCATAAAGCCCTCAGCCGCCCGGATGCACAGGAGCATTGATCTCAAAACGGCAGGCAGTGCGGGATCATTGTTTTTGGCCAGGGCCCATGGGGCTCGGGTGTCTACGTACTTATTAACGAATCGAATGACATCGATTCCAGCATTGGCCGCTTTTTCAAGTCGGAAGCCATCCATTGCCTTTTCAAAGGCTTCTTTTGCGCTCTTGATGGCGTCAACTGCTTCTTGCTCGGGGTCAGCGTCTGGCACTATTCCATCGAGGAATTTTTGGGCCATCGAAAGTGATCGATTAAGCGCGTTCCCGAGATCATTTGCGAGATCGCTGTTATACCGCTTATCGAAGTCTTCATAGGTGAATACAGTGTCGTTTTCGAAGCCCATAGTCGCGGTGAGGTAGTACCGGACAACATCAACCGCAATTTCTGGATTGCAGGTAGTTCGCTCGGCAGTCTCGCTGGCGAGTTCGAGTGGAGTGATTACATTTCCCTTCGACTTTGATATCTTTTCTCCTCCTAAGAGAATCCAAGCGTGGGCAATAATGTGTTTCGGTAATGGTAGACCGGCGCCCATCAACATAGCGGGCCAAAGCGTGCCATGAAACCGCGTGAGAATATCTTTTCCGAGCCACTGGCAAAGTGCGGGCCACTTCTCTTCCCAACCTGGTGCTGGCCAGCCAGTCGCTGTGATGTAGTTGATCAGAGCATCGAACCAAACGTAAATGACTTGGGTTTCATCTCCCGGCACCGGAATGCCCCAGCCATTATTTTTTCGTGACACGCATTGGTCATGGAGACCTTGTCTGATGAAACTGGTCACCTCGTTCTTTCGAGTCTCAGGAATGATGAAATCTGGATTTGCCTCAATATGAGCGAGTAACTGATCGCCAAACGCGGATAGCTTGAAGAAATAGTTCTCCTCGCTTACCCATCGCACGACATTTCCATCAGGGCTACGACCATCTACGATTTCGTCGGCTTTGAAATAAGTCTCGGTAGAAACGTCGTACCAGCCTTCGTAAGGTGCCGAATAAATGTATCCGTTTTCCTGGAGTTTGGCGAACAGAGCCTGTGAAGCAACTTTGTGCTGCTGCAATGATGTGCGCACGAATGCGTCGAACTGCATCCCCATTCCATCGAAGATGTGAATGAACCTTTCTGCAATTTCTTGGACAAATTCGTGAGGATCCCGACCCTGGGCTTCAGCCGCTTCTTTGATCTTAAGTCCGTTCTCATCGGTTCCCGCTACAGCGAAAACATCCATGCCCCGCATCCTAAAGTATCGAGCCGTAACGTCGCCCGATAAGGTCGTTAGAATGTTTCCGATATGCGGAGTACTGTTGACGTACGGTATCGCCGTCACAATTGTTGTTTTGGACATGTTAAGTTATTAGTTTACCGAGGGATACATATTTGCGATTTGTACGTCAAAATGTATATATGCGACGAATGTCTTGGCTTAGTCTAGTTTTACTTGCCGGTTGTGGTGGTACCAACACAACGGACGGGATGGCGCAATACAACCGAAACGCGGGTCAAGACACGATTTCGCCAATCTCTGCGAACCAAAATGCTCCGAGTGCGAATGAGGTGTTAGCGGTTGATGCATTTCTTAATGCGACGGAAATCAAGGATGCAAAACAGGCTTCGCTGGCAGTTGATGGACTCAAGAAGTTAACGATTCCACCAAAGCGGGTTTTTCTCATCGGCGCAACATTGAATACCGCTGAGTGGTTTAAAAAGCCACTTTCTGATGCCAAGATCAATCCGGTTCCAATACCCGGACCAGACGTGAAGGATTGGGCAAAGGTTCTCAAGACACTGGGCGCTGAAAAAGTTTATAGTAACGGACCGAAAATGGCAGGGCCGAACATTGAAGGAGTGACCTCGGATCAGTCGAAACTCAACTCGACGGCAATATACGAAGGGGTCCGATTCTTTTTCCTCAATACGGATACGCCCTTAAAGACTGCAAAAGCCGGTTCAATTCCTCGACTTTGGTTCCTCGATCGGCAAGGCGAAATGAAGGAGAATTCTGGAGTCGTCGTTGGCTATCGCTCAATTCGATCTTTAGGAGATGATGATACAACCCCGGTGATTGCAACTCCAGATATTTTGGCGAAGAATTCGAAGATTAAGGTTTTTGTTTCCGCATCCGCAAAAGCCCCAGCACTTGCCCGACCCGAAGGTGGAAACCCTTACCACATGG
>JAYUOQ010000381.1:0-3271 GCA_043760685.1 Armatimonadota bacterium
AGAACCGCCTTCGCCAATGATAACCGTAATCGTAGGAGAAGAAATCTCGAACATCTTCATGGTCGATGCGGCGATCGCCTCTGAGATTCCGCGCGATTCGCTTTCAACTCCCGGATCCGCGGCAGGCGTGTCCACAAAGCTAATGACCGGCATGTTGTACCGCTCTGCCATTTCAAAGAGCCGGATCGCCTTTCGGTAGCCTTCCGGCTTTGCCATGGCAAAGTTCCGCATCTGTCTTTCCTGGATATTGCGACCTTTTTGGTGACCAACAATCATGACCGGACGACCATCAAACAGGGCTGGACCGCCAACAATGGCGTTATCTGCAAATCCGTTTCGGTCACCTTGAAGTTCAACAAAGTCTTGGAATAATGCAGTCACGTAATCGAGCGTGTAAGGTCGCTTCATTGCCCTGGCAATGAGTACCTTTTCCCAATCGCCAACGTTGCTGTAAAGGGCTTTCAAGAATTTGTCCCGACCAACTTCGAGCTTCATTATTTGGTCTTCTAAGAGAACTTTGTCTCCGGCATCCTGCTCTTTTCGAGCTCGCTCTTTTGCACTATCAATGAACTTTTCAAGTTCAATGAGTTCCGATTCCCATTCGTTATGGCTACCAGCACTCATTTCGAACCTCCCTCATATAGGTGACCGCCTAAGGTTCGTACCAGTGATATTAACACGCTTCTCATGTCTTTTCGGGCAACAATGGTATCGATCATTCCGTGTTTAAGGCAAAATTCTGCAGTTTGGAAGTCGTCCGGCACTTTGCTCACGCCAGCTTGCTTGGAGACTCTGGCTCCAGCAAATCCAACCAATGCCCTTGGCTCCGCAATAATAACATCAGCTACCGAGGCATAAGAGGCTAAGACTCCAGCCATGGTTGGATCGGTGAATACGGCAATATAAGGAACACCTGCTTCACGACATTGCTGCACGGCGGCGGTGGTTTTGGCCATTTGCATAAGGCTGAGGAGCCCTTCCTGCATTCTCGCTCCGCCTGATGCACAGAAGATGATGACTGGGCAATTCTCGTTGACGCCACGCTCAAGGGCTCGGGTTACCTTCTCTCCGTTGACCGATCCCATTGATCCACCCATGAACGAGAAGTCGGCGATGGCGATACTGACGGGCATCTCGGAGAGTTTGGCTCGACCGGTTGTCATGGAGTCAAACTTCTTAGTCTTCTCCTCTGCTGCCCGGAGTTTGTCAACGTAGTCTGGAAAGTCGAGTGGGTTACCAGACCGAAGATCAAGGTCGAGCTCTTCGAATGAGTCCTCGTCAAATGTCCATTTGATCCGAGTCTCGGCAGATATGCGATGGTGGTGCCAACAATACGTGCAGACCCGAAGGTTCTGATCGAAATCGATACTAAAGAGGATTTTTTTGCATGACTGGCACTGCAAAAATGCCTCGGATTGCTTCATTCCCTTCGCACTCAACGCAGGATATGGTACCACTTTCGCGATTATTTGCGTTCCCGATGTCGCTCCATGTTATCCACAAAGAAGAACTGGTGAGCGACGCCAGCGAGGGCGCCAAAACGGTCTTGCAAGTGTCCGGCAACCGCTTCGTACTTTGTGTCAGTGAGGCTGGATCCTACCCATTCGGGAAAGTAGAGTCTCGTTAAGACCTGCCAGATATGAGTATCCACCGGAACCGATTCACCAAAATCAAATGCATAAAGGCAAATGCAATCGGCGAGTTTTTTGCCGACGCCAGGAAGAGTAATGAGTTCTTTTCTGGCATCTTGGAAGGTCCCTTTGGCTAACTCCTCAAGATAGGATTCACCGCCTTGGGAATGGAGGACCTGTGCGACTTTCGGGATTGTCGCTCCGCGATAGCCAAAGCCCTTTGACCTGAGGGCATCTTCGGTGATCTCGGTCATCTGTTCAATCTTCGGGAAGCTGCCCTCGCTATAGTCAGCAAGGCTCAGAACCATCTTCGTTATTCGGTTCACATGATTGCAACTAGAGCAAAGAAAACTGAACAGAACTTCAGTCTTGCAGTTCGGACGCATCATTCTCAGTCCTTCCCGGCTTGCCAAGAAAGGCTCGATTTCAGGACCAAGACGCACTAGCTCTGACTTTTGGTCTTCGTGGTTCGTCTCGAGTCGAAAGAGAGATTCAAATGCGGATTCTGGCTGGTTGCTCGTTACTTCGAAGAGCGTATCTCCAAGCTGAACAATATCGAAGCGGTCGGCTCCATCGTTCGCTTGCCAACCTCCGTCGATCTCCTTCCACCGAAACATTTGGCCACTATTCGCAATTCGCGACAAGTTGACCGGAGCATCCTCAATCGTTTTAAGGTAGAAATGCACTAAAGAGCGCCCTCAGGCAGCATCCCAAGAAACTCTTCTTCGGTCAGTACGGCCACTCCAAGCTGTTCCGCTTTGACTAATTTTGACCCTGCCCCAGGTCCTGCAACGACGTAATTCGTCTTCGCCGAAACCGATCCGGCGGCCTTGCCACCCATTTTCATTACCGTCGCCTCGGCGTCTTCTCGGGTGAACTTCTCTAGCTTGCCCGTAAATACGAACGTTTGCCCTTCAAAGATATCGCTTACGGGCGCCTCAGCTTCGACTGGATCAACTCCTGCAGCCAGGAGTTCTTCGATTACTCTCAGGTTGTCTTCGTCTTCGAACCATAGTTCGATCGAGCTAGCCGTCTTGCCTCCTATTCCTTCAAGCTGGATCAGATCATCGTACTTAGCCTGTTTCAACTTTTCAAGGGTGCCAAATGACCGAGCAAGGTCTTGAGCGCCCCGCTCTCCAACATCGGTTATCCCTAGTGCAAAAAGCAAACGAGGCAGCGGTCGGGTCTTCGATTCTTCGATTGCAGCAAGCAGGTTCTCGACAGATTGCTCTCCCATCCTGTCCATTGCGAGCATTTCGGATTTCTTCTGGTGAAGTCGATAAATTGAGGCTATATCGGTCAAATAACCGATTTCAAGAAGTCGATCAATCTGCTTTTCTCCGAGTCCTTCAATGTCCATCATTTTGCGGCCAACAAAATGTTTGAGTGCCGAGCTAACTTGTGCGGGACACCCTTTCGTATTCGGACACTTTAAGAAGACCAGCCCCTCTTGCCGTACCAATGGCGTTTCGCATGCCGGACATACAACTGGTGGTAGCGGCTTAATCGCGTTTGCTGGTCGTTTTTCGAGTACTGGACCTACCACTTCTGGAATCACGTCTCCTGCCCGCTGAACGATGACCGTATCACCTTCCCTTACATCTTTCCTTTCTAGATCATCAAAGTTATGGAGCGTTGCA
>JAYUOQ010000382.1:0-8511 GCA_043760685.1 Armatimonadota bacterium
GATTTGGTCGAAGCACTGGCAACGCTAGGCTATCGTCGCCCAGATGCCGAGCTTGCCGCCTCTAAGGTTGATACGAGCCTTGCCCTAGATGAACGGATAAAATTGGCATTGCAGTTATTGAAGAAAGGATGATCCTATTGGAGGTTTGGTAGACTAAAATCTACCAACGAATGCGAAACGACGCGATTGATCCCAACGAGCTACCAGGAGAAGGCGACGAGCTTTCCCTTCGTCCTAGGTTTCTTCGTGAGTTTATTGGTCAGGATCAGTTAAAGGGCAACCTCAACGTATTCATTGAAGCCGCTCGACAACGAAGCGAGCCAATGGATCATGTACTACTGTACGGCCCTCCCGGGTTGGGAAAAACCACTCTGGCTCACATTATTGCCAACGAGATGGGTGCTCCAATTCATGTCACGAGCGGACCCGCCATCGTAAAGCCAGGAGATCTAGTCGGCATTCTTACGAACCTGGAAGAAGGTGCGGTGCTGTTCATCGACGAAATCCACCGCCTTGGGCGCGTGGTGGAAGAGTACTTGTACCCTGCCATGGAAGACCGCAAGGTCGACATCATGATTGGTGAGGGCCCTGCCGCACGGTCAGTTCGTATGGAAGTCCCTGCATTCACCGTTATTGGTGCTACGACTCGACAGGGTCTCTTAACCGGTCCGCTTCGAGACCGATTTGGCATTATCAACCACTTTCAGTATTACGAGGAAAAAGCCTTGTTTGAGATAGTGAAGCGATCCTCGAACATCCTTGGCTACAACATTGCCGATGATGGTGCCGAAGAGATTGCCCGGCGCAGCCGAGGCACGCCTCGGATTGCCAATCGATTGCTACGCCGAGTTCGAGACTTTGCTCAGGTAGATGACCTTGCCGAAATTCATCAACCAATTGTTCAAAAAGCGGCCCTTGCCCTTGAGATTGACCATATCGGACTGGATCGGGTTGACCGGACGATGCTGAAAGTAATCATCGAACGGCACGGTGGTGGACCAGTCGGAGTAGAGACAATTGCCGCAAGTACGGGCGAAGATCGGCAGACGATTGAGGATGTGTACGAACCGTACCTTCTCCAGATAGGTTTATTGCAAAGAACACCTCAAGGGCGATGTGTTACAGATTTTGCCTATAAACATTTACAAATAATCCCGCCAAATCGTTAGGAAAGACTCAATTGTTTGTACTTGGACTTCTCGGAATAGTGATCGTCCTATCTACCCTCTGGGATGGATTCGAGACGATCGTGATGACTCGAAGCGTCAGTAGGAACTGGCGCCTAACCCGAGTGTTCTATTTCTTAGTAAGGCGACAGTTCTATGGCTTAACTTCGAAAATAAAGCAGGAGCGTTGGCGGAACACCCTCTTGATGGTCTACCCGCCGCTGTCGCTGATCGTGCTTTTTTCTCTTTGGGGCGGGCTTATCATTCTCGGCTTTGCACTCGTAAATTACGGATTCAATGCCCAGCACACGTCAGGATCCCTCGATCCATTTTCGGCATGGTATTACAGCGGAGTCACCTTTCTCACCCTAGGATTTGGCGACATAGCTCCAGTTGGAATCCTTTCAAGAATACTTGCGGTGGCAGAGGCGGCTACTGGGCTGGTCTTTTTGGCAAGTGTGATCAGCTATCTCCCGGTCATGTATGGCGTTGTTCAGAAGCGGGAGTATCCCATTGTTTTGCTCGACAGTAAAGCTGGATCTGATCCGTCCGGATTTGAATTGATACGCCGACATGGCGAAGCGGGAACAATGCACATGCTCCCTGACTTGTTGGAGAAATACGAACAGTGGGGTGCAGAAATGTTGGAAGCCTACTTGTCGTACCCACTCATCGCGTTTTATCGAAGTCAGCATGACACTCAGAATTGGATCAAGACATCGGTGGCGATTATGGATGCTTGCGCCTTGATTGAAGCTTGTTACGAAGCGAACGGTGATCAATCCCGACAACTCAAGTTTCAAGCAAGGGCGACCTTTGCTTCTCTTCGGCATGTGGTCGTCGATTTGGCTTATATCATCAGAATGCCGCCAAAAGAAGACTGTACGTTCCGCCTGAGTCCGGAAGACTTTGAAATCATTCTTTCGGAACTGAGTGGATTCTCTCCTCACTTCAGGGGCGAATTTAAGTCTCTATGCTCGATCCGATCTCTCTATGAGCCCTATTGCGTTGCTCTCGGAGAAGGTCTCCTCATGGACCTCCCAAAGTGGCGAAACGCAATACGTCAACGCGACAACTGGGAAGTTGCGGCTTGGGACGGCGCCCAACATATCGATGAGTCATAGGCCTATTTGAGCAGCGGCATGAGCACAAGGGCCGCGACCAGAGTCGCTCCGTTATGCAATGCATGCAGCATGATGTTGGAAACCAATGATTTAGTCTGATAGCTCACTGCACACAGCATGAGAGCAACAACCATGAGAACAGGAATTCCCAAGAGTCCTTGCGGATGTATCGAGGCGAAAATGAAACTTGAAAGCAAAGCCCCATAGAGCGGCTTTTTGAACATACGCGTGAATGCTGGGAACAGCAGTCCCCGGAAGAAAATTTCCTCCCAAATTGGTGCGATGACGCAAGCCAGAATCCCAATCTTGATGAGATCCATCGGCTTTGGATTGTTCATCAGCTCTTCTGAAACCGGATGACCGCCACCGGGAAGGACTTTTTGCAATCCCGCGGTTATCACGATAAACACAAGAAGGATGGGGATGTTCGCAAAGAATGCGGCGACGGTCCAACCAAGCTTCTCGGGAAACTTCTCAAATGAAATTCCGATTGACTTTGGTGAGATGCGCCATCCAAAAATAGGAATGCTAAGACAAACCGCAATCGCGACAAAGACCGGAAGGAAAACAAACAACTCGATACCAAAATTCAACTTCTTAACAAAATACGCGGCTGCCGTTCCACTCAGAAAATAGGTTGAAATAATGACAAGGGCTACGAACATCAGTCGATCCGCCCTTCCTAAATCAATCTTGGCTAGAGGCAAACCCTTTGGTAAAAAGCGGCTGGTCTGCCGTTGAAAAGCGTAAACATACCAAAGTGCCATCCCAATGCCTAGGCCAGCGACTCCAAAGATTCCAAGAAGACTGAGGCCAATGGCTTTTGATGGATCAAATGTCTTTGCCCGAATCGATTTGTCACCGAGTGATTCCTTCGTTTGGACAAGCGCAAGTCGTTCTGATAGTTCACTCCCATCAATTTGTTTGAGGAGCGCAAGAGTCTCGTCCTTGTTGGGCTTGGGCTCGGTATAAAGTTTTGCAAACGCCTGATCTTCTGGCTTCGAAGACTTCGCCAAGTTTCTCATGTCTTCCTTAAAAGGCATGTCTTTGTCTTCGACCCGAAGTACAATCCTCAACTTTTGAGCACTCGAGTCCTTCTTTGACCCTTCGAGAAGATCTTCTATCTCTTGCTCAAACGCTTTCGGCCCCCGATTGCTACCGCTTTCTGCCGTCATGCTTTTTAGGCAAAGCTTTAACTCAAGCGTCTTTTCCTTTACCTTTGCCGGATTTTCTTCAATCGCAGACTTTTTGTCGTGAGTGAGCAGTGAATTTACAATGATGACGGAAAACAAAAGGGTGAATAGGACCCATACCCACCGCAAACGAGGAAGCGGCGGATCCACTTTTTCGGCGGAAAGGTCGAATTGTACGGGAGGAACTTGCATCGATTTGTTTTCTACGTCCAGAGTACCGCCGGTACACTCCAAGTAATGCGTCTTACGCACATGGTTACTTGCGCTGGTTGAGCGGCTAAACTGGGTCCAACCCAGCTGACGGAGGTTCTCCGTCAAATTCCGCCAAGCCAAAACCCGAATCTGCTCGTCGGTCTGGAAACACGCGACGACGCAGGGGTCTTTCGTATCTCGGATTCCTTAGCGTTGGTGCAGACATTGGACTTTTTTACTCCGGTCGTTGACGACCCATATGCGTTTGGTCAAATAGCGGCGGCGAACTCATTAAGCGACATCTACGCGATGGGCGGCACGCCGCTAACCATCTTGAATATCGCGTGCTTTGACCCGGAAGCGGCTCCACCGGAAGTATGGGCAGCAATCTTGCAGGGCGGGGCGGACAAGTGTATCGAAGCCGGTGCAACCATTCTTGGTGGTCACAGTGTTGTTGACAAAGAGCCCAAGTTTGGTATGGCGGTGACGGGAACAATTGATCCAAGCCGAATGTTCGCCAATACGGAAGCTAAGCCAGGAGACAAGATTTATTTAACCAAACCGCTGGGAACCGGGATTGTGACGACAGCAGCAAAGTTTGATGACTGCCCGACAGAAACACTGGAAGAGGCAACCGCGAGCATGTCTCGATTAAACGCTGAAGCTGCCCTGTTAGGGCATAAACACAACGTAAAGTGCGCGACCGACATCACCGGCTTCGGACTTGGCGGACACCTATTCAACATTGCCCGAAGTTCTGATGTAGCAATCGAGATTTTCGCGAATGCTTTGCCGATTTTTACCGGACTTCGTGAATTAGTTGACCGAGGTCATACAACTGGTGGTGCAGGACGAAATCAAGCGTTCATCGGTGAAATGTGCCACATAGAAGGCACTGTTGAACCGTGGTTAATTCAGGTCGTGTTTGACCCTCAGACGAGCGGTGGACTTGCATTATTCACTCAGGAAGATATTCCGGGAATGACTGCCATCGGGATCGTGGCTGAAGGATCGGCTTCAATTAGACTAAAGAACGTCCCTTAACCGACGCCGTTGGGCGATAACTCTTAGTTTCCTAATGGCTTGAACTTCAATTTGTCGAACCCTTTCTTTGGAAATTTGGAGTGCGTCGGCAATTTCATCGGTTTGGAGACCGCTACCGTTCATGCGAAATCTCAGTGACATGACCTTTTGCTCCTTTTCGTTGAGTTCATTGAGAATCTGCTTTAACTCGCCAATTACTGCCTCTTTAACCGCTTTTCCTTCAGGATCATGTTCCCCGTCATCCCGAATGAGACCGGCAAGTGTGGTACCAGAACCATCGCCAATCGGGTTGTCGAGCGAAAGAATATCTTGAGCCGCTCCTATAACATTAATGAGCTTCCGCTCGGTCATTCCCATCGCTTCTGCAAGTTGCTCGATGGTTGGTTCGGATCCAGTGTTTCGAAGATAAGTCTCTTTTTCCTTTTCGATCTTTCGGATCGATTGAGAGATATGGGCAGGCAGACGAATGGATTTGCCTTTGTTATCAATCGCTCGGCCGATCGCCTGTCGAATCCAGTGGGTTGCGTAAGTTGAAAATCGAAAGCCTTTGTCGGGATCAAATCGTTCGGTGGCCTGCATGAGACCAATTGCTCCTTCTTGGATGAGATCCTCAAGGGGAATATATCGACAGTTGTATCCCTTTGCGATGTTGATGACCAATCGCATGTTAGCCTCAATAAGTCGCTTTCTGGCTTGCCCATCGCCTAAGCGGGCGGCTCTGGCTAACTCGGTTTCGGATTCAACCGAAAGCAAAGGTTCTAGCGTTAGTCTGCTCAGATAACTTGGAAAGGAATCTTCGCTCTCAAATTGTGATTGTCTCTGGGCTGACATTATTGCTCTTTATCGAGGGTGGCAGACGTGTGTCTGAACTTATGACGCATGGTTTTGCTTGCATGTTCTGTGCCAAGACGAAATAATTTGCTTCTTTAGTTGTTTTTGACGCCTTGAACACCGAAGAAGTTTCATTGGCAATTCATTTCAATTGTGGATGGGTTCCATCAAATTGACCATCTATCACCAGCAATTTTGAACTATTTTGACCAATTTCAATTCTATAATTCAATCGGAGACGCATGAACGAAGAAGCACTAGTTAACCGCCGAATTGCTGATTGGAAGCGTCTCGAGGAACTTTGTGTCCGTTCGGATGTTCGGATGCAGTCCCTCGGTAATCACGAAATTCTTGAATTTGTCCGACTGTATCGACGGGCTTCAACTGATCTTTCGCTCATTCGAACCAGAAGCGCCAATGAACCGCTGACGACCTACCTCAATAATCTGGTTGGTCGGGCACACGGAATCCTTTATAAGCGAATTCCAAAGCCAATCGGCAACGTTATCGGTGACATGATTCACGAAACGGCCAGGATATTTCGCCGAAATAAAGTCTACTTTTGGGTTTCGTTTTTGATTTTCTTTGGATCGACCCTCTTTGCCTACTTCTTGGTCACGAAAGACCACTCCTACTTGACCTATTTCACCGGCGGAATGGACGGCGTTTTTGATGACTGGAAGAAGGGATCTCATGAACAACGAGACGTCGGGACCAGTGGTTTCATGACGTTCTTTTATGCCGGCAACAATCCAAAAGTCTCGATTATTGCGGGTGCAGTAGGAGCGGGAACGATGGGCTTCTATTCAATCGCCATGTTGTTTCAGAACGGCGCAATCCTTGGTGCCCTTGCCAGCGAAATGCAATCGGTTCACAAGTTGCCGTTTTTGATTAGTTCAATTGCTCCTCACGGCGTCCCCGAACTCAGCGGAGTGATCTTTGCCGGTGCAGCCGGACTAAGATTCGGATGGGCGATTCTGGTGCCAGGTATCTACTCGCGCGGTGAATCGTTAAGAAGATCGGCTAAGGACGGAGTGACGATGATCGTCACCGGAGTTTTCCTATGCTTTATTGCCGCTCCGATCGAAGGGTTCTTTAGCTTCAGCCCCGCAATCCGTCAGGAAGTCAAATTTGCTTTTGCCTGTGTTACGCTCGTCGGGTGGATTTTCTTTTGGTCATTTTTTGGAAAGGAAACAAATCCAGAACTCGTTCAGTCAGAAACAACCTAAATGCCTCACATAAAACTTCAAACAACCAGCGATGTTGTTGAAAACCAAGATCTCGTTGAAATCTTGGAGCGGCTGGTTGCAAAACTAGCTTCCTTTGAAACGATTCATTCGCACGCCATCAAGGCCTATCATAACCTCCAACACACGTGGCTGATTGGTGATGGCGGCCCCCACGGGTTCATTCATTGTGAGGTGGCAATACTCGATGGTCGACCTCAGGAATTGAAGAATGCAATTGCTGACGGGATGTACGCCGAACTGTTAGAGTGTTTTGCCGCATCTTGCGACAGCAAGGAAGCTGGGATCACGCTCGAATTGCGAGAGATGGATCATTTGACGTATCGGAAATAGGATTCTTACGCACATCTAACGCCTAGTTCCCAGAGTTAAACAGTTCCCAAACAAATATCAAACACATACGGCTAATAATCCCACCAGCGAGCTATGGCTCGCCTTAGGAGAAAAAGCTAATGATCAATCGCAAAAAACTTATTGCAATGGGCTGTGGCTTGTCGTTCACGGTGTTCCTACTTGGAGCTTGTGGAGGATCAAGTTTCGATTCGCCCTTTGCGATCATTACCTTGCCCGATGACCCAGGGGCACCAAAGTACAAACTTGGTGACCGCTTGGAAAGTCTTTCGGGCACAGACCAGGTAGCGTTCAATGACGGATTCAACGCCTTCTTAGCCTCAGAAGATAAGGCGGACGGACTTGGACCCGTATTCAATGGAGAGTCATGCTCTCAATGCCATGTTCAAGGAGCTATTGGGGGAGCAGGAAACGATCTGCAGCTAACCCGTGTCACCCGAATTGGCGGTATCCGAAATGGACTATACAGCGACTTAGAGGATTTGGGGGGACCCGTATTACAATCGCGTTCACTGAAGGAGTTTGATCCCAGCTACCCCATCCCCGCAGAAGTCATCCCGACAGGAGCCAAGTTTGTCTCTCATCGGATCACTACGCCACTTTTCGGTGCAGGTCTTATTGAAGCGATCCCGGATGCGACCATTATTGCTCGAACGAATATGCGGCTACCGGACGGAGTGTCTGGAGTCGCAAACATGGCGTTCAATCCGGAAACGAACAATGTTGAGGTCAGCCGTTTTGGATGGAAGGCTCAATTATCGAGCTTGACCATATTCTCCGGCGACGCATACCTGAATGAAATGGGTATCACAACGCCGCTCTTCCCGTCCGAGAATTTGCCTCAGGGACATCCGATTGGACCGGGACTTGATGTTGCCGGTGACCCAGAGGATGCAGAAGATGCGGAAGCCTTTGCGTCGTTCATGCGATTTCTCGCTCCTCCAACTCGAGCCGTATTGTCGGTCAATGCCAAGAAAGGTGAGGTTCTCTTCAGCCAATTGGGCTGTGCTAATTGCCACGTACCATCGATGAACACAGGACCAAACTCGAATCCTGCTCTGAATAACAAGGACGTCAACCTTTACTCGGATCTTTTGGTTCACAAGATGGGAAGCCAACTAGCCGATGGAATTATCCAGGGCAAAGCGACCGGAGACATGTTCCGGACTGCTCCACTTTGGGGCCTTTCGAAGCGAGTCTTGTTCATGCATGACGGCAGAGCTACTTCATTTGAAGGAGCGATCATGGCGCATGGTGGCGAATCCGAGAAGGCCAAACAACGGTTCAGCTCAACCAAGCAAGGTGATCGGTCAGCTTTGATTGAGTTCCTGAGTTCTTTGTAAGAATCAACAGGCTGTTAGCC
>JAYUOQ010000383.1:0-3270 GCA_043760685.1 Armatimonadota bacterium
GCCATGCTCAAGGAAGACATGGAATTCATGGGGCCGGTTCGCGTTAAAGCCGTCGAAGAAGCTCAACAAAAAATTGTTGGAGCAATTCGCAAACTTGAAGAATCAGGCGAAATTGTCTTAAGCCGTGGTGGAGAGGAGGAGATGCTTGTCTAGAGTCCCTACTGAACAAGGAAAGGATGCCCCCCTTTTGCAAAGTAAAAAGCTATTTGGTGAAATGCCCACGCTCGATGGTTCTGGCAATAAATCATTTAGACTGTCTGACCAAATCGATACAATAAAGGACACTGCTTTCAAACAAGGGTACGAAGCAGGTTTCGAAAGCGGAAGTCTTTCCGGTCAGGCAGAAGGTCGAAAAGCCGGATTCCAAAAAGCAATGACCGACGTCAAGACTGCCCGGATCATCGAAGTTGCTCAATTTACTGCCGACTTAGAAACATTCAGAGCCGAATTTCTTGAGGCTGCCAATGACTGGGCGGCCCGGACGGAAAAAATCGTCACCGAGCTATCTATGGAAGTTGTTCAAAAGATTTTGGCGACTGAATTGGAAATCAATCACCAAGTTGCGTTGGGTATTTGTAAGGAAGTACTTCAAAATGTAACCCATGCAAAGGATGCTCGAATCCTCATAAATCCCAAGGACTATGCATTGTTTGAGAGTCATCGAGATGAAATTATTAAACAATCTCGAGAGCTTAAATCCATCGAAATTGTAGAAGATAACTCAATTCGAAGCGGTGTTATGCTTGAAACCGAGTCCGGAACAATCGATGCGACGGTTGAGACACGTCTTGAACTTATTGTCAACGAATTTAATCAGGCAGCTTAATGAATCTAACTGAACCACGGATTGAGCGCCTGCGAATTGCAGCCCAAGATGCTCCGAAATTTCGACTTTTCGGCCAAGTTGAAAAAGTTATTGGCCTAGTTATAGAGTCAAATGGTCCAATAGCGAGCATCGGACACCTTTGCTACGTCTCAACCCACGACGGCGAAGGAAACACTCGAGAAGTGCCCGTTGAAGTGGTAGGTTTTCGAGGTTCACAGACATTGCTAATGCCACTTGGAGACCTCAGTGGAATTAAAGCCGGAGATTCAGTGCATGGCACTGGTGAATTCTTAAAAGTGCCGGTTGGGAACGCTCTTTTAGGACGCATTCTTGACGGGCTTGGACAACCTCTTGATGACAAGCCAGCCCCTTTATGCGAACTTCACTATCCGACGATGGCTAATCCGCCAAACGCCCTCCAACGCCGAATGATTAAAGATCCTATGCCAACTGGAGTCAGAGCAATTGATGGTCTCATGACCCTTTGCGAAGGACAACGAGTCGGAATTTTTGCTGGATCTGGAGTTGGTAAAAGCACGCTATTGGGAATGATTGCTCGAAATGCGAAAGCTGACGTAAACGTAATTTGCCTGGTTGGTGAACGAGGTCGCGAAGTCAGAGAATTCATTGAAAATGACCTTGGAGAGGAAGGGTTAGCCAAGAGCGTCATCATTTGTGCGACCGGAGATATGCCTGCGCTTATGCGAATCAAAGCTGCTTTTACCGCAACTGCGATTGCCGAAGGATTCAGAGACATGGGCAAATCAGTTCTCTTAATGATGGACAGCGTCACGAGGTTTGCTATGGCCCAAAGAGAGATTGGACTCGCGGTGGGCGAGCCTCCGAGTACGAAGGGTTACACACCGAGTGTATTTTCTCTTCTGCCACGGTTGATGGAAAGAGCGGGCATGGGACCTAAAGGTGCCATTACTGCTCTGTACACTGTCCTTGTAGAAGGTGACGATCAAAACGATCCGATTGCTGACGCGACCAGAGGTATTCTCGACGGCCACCTTGTGCTAAGCCGAGCTCTAACGAGTCGGGGGCACTATCCTCCCATCGATATTCTTCAGAGCCTTAGTCGAACCATGCCATTTGTTGTTTCACCGGAACAGATGTTGAAAGCAAACGAATTTCGTGAATTGATGGCTGCCTACAATGACATTGAGGATCTTGTTTCGATCGGAGCCTACAAACGGGGATCCAAGCAAATTAGTGATCGGGCCATTGATAGTCAAGAAGCAATCAATTTGTTTTTGAGGCAAGATAAAGCAGAATTTTCAAGCTTTGAAGACGCCCAATCTGGCGTTTTCCAGGCACTAACACCTGCTTAGTGCTAGTAAATGTGATAGATGTGATCCATTCCTTCTTGAATTGGCACAATTGCCCTGTACTATTCAGTTGTTCTGTAAGGAAATCTCGCAACTTACTTCAACTTTGATTTGTCCAACTGGCACTCCCTATGAGGGTCCGATGGGTTTGGAGGGTGCCTCGAATAAATTTCGAGGCACTTCTGTTTTATGAATCTGCGAATTGCTTTGCCACACAAAGTACAATCGAAATTCATGAAACTTTTGAGACCTCTCATGTTATGTGTTGTTGCTTGCACGACTATGCTGGCAAGCGCAAATCCGAAAATTCTCGAAAAGTTCAAAGAAACTTACGGCAAGCCAAAAGCAAATTGCACCGAATGCCACACGCAGCCACCAAAACGAAATGAATACGGTAAGGCTGTTGAAGCAGCCCTAGCCCAATCAGGAGCAAACGAAGTTACTGCTCAGGTTTTTCAGTCAATTGAGAAATCGGACGCCGATGGTGACGGCATTTCAAACGGTGACGAAATCAGGGCGGACACGATGCCTGGCGATGCGAAATCAAAGCCCGCTCAAAAAGCGAGTGAAACCCAAAAAAAAGACGAAGGCTCAGAACTCGTCCCAAAGCACTCTCTCCATCCAGCAATCATTCACTTCCCTATTGCTTTGCTCGCAGTTGCCGCCCTTCTTCAAATATTGTCCGTTCGGAAAAGAGATGAAATCTATCATAAGGCATCCGTCATTAACCTTGCAGTAGCCTTAATCTGCTCAATTGGCGCAATTGTTACTGGAGTTGCGGCTTGGTTAAGGTTGGGATATGTCCTGGAAGGCAACCTCCTTATTCACTTGATCCTTGCATCGACGAGCATCTTAATCGGACTTGCAGCCTATATCCATAGGGAAAAACCAACATACTTGTGGCTTATCGCCGCCTCAGGAATACTGGTCTTAATAGCCGGGCACTTTGGCGGAACCATGGTATACGGCTAAGACTGACGTCGAAAACATCCTGGATCGTGGTCGTCAACAAGCCCTACTGCCTGCATCCATGCGTAAGTTATAGTCGGACCAACGAATTTGAACCCTCGTTTTTTGAGTTCGGCAGATATAGTCTCTGACAAGACTGTTTTC
>JAYUOQ010000384.1:0-3266 GCA_043760685.1 Armatimonadota bacterium
TCTTACTCAGGAACGGTCTCGCATTGCGAACGGTTCCACGTTATGTCATTAGTCCTGTTTGAAGTAGAAGAAGTGGGAGAAGCGGAGGAAGCGAAGGAAGTCATGGTTGGTAAAGAATTGAACCTAAATGAAGAAGCTGTTAGCTGTCAGTCTTCTGCTGCAAGAGAAAGTAAGTGACGAAATTATTTGTGGTCGCTGACACTACTACGATTAATCGCCATTAGCGACCTTTTCTAAGCATTCGGTCCGTCCAAAGCGCAGTTTAACCTTAGTCTCGCTTAACGGCTTACATCGCTTGACACATTGCTGTATGATTCCTTTGTTGCGCAGCCTTTTCTCGCAAAGAGCGGCGCTTTTTAGGATTCTTTACGGACTCAGCTTTATTTTCTTGCCGCTGGTGTTCACCGGCCTCGGGTTCCGTCGGGCCCAGATTCCAGGAAGCATATCAATGTTCCCGTTTTGGATCCTTGCCATACCTTCAATAAGCTGCTTAGGTTCTATTGAGGGATTTCCAAGCGATCCGTCCTTTTCAAATTGGCGATTTTCCACTTCTTTTCTCATGCTGGGAAAGCAATTCTTTGAGCCAAGTCCACTTTCAAACAAAGTCTCCTATCGAATCTTCCGAGGCTTCCTCGGTGTGTTCACTCTTGCTGTCGGATTATTCATGTTTTTGCTGATGCTTCCCCTTGTGATTTTGGAAATGATCTCCAGTCAAGGAAATTCAGTTCGCCAAGCCGGGCAGTACGCCTTGATTGATTCTTGCGATCCGATCGGGGACTCCAAACTTACTGAACCCTAAAAGTACTGAGTACTTTTACCAATGAACTGCAGGTCGTACTGAAAAATGTTAAACGGCATATAATGCCTATACAGGCTGAATGACCGAGCCACATTGAGAAAATAAATATGAGCACCAAGATGACTCTCAAAATTGCCTTGATTATTCTTACGATCCTGGGCGCAGGGGTCGCCTCGGCCGAGGAGACGGAACGATTTAGGGGCAAGGCTCAGACTTTGGTTCAAATAAGCCAATTCGCTCCTTCGAACTACAAAGAATCCAAGAATCCAGGAAATATCACTCGCACATTTAGTTTCGTTTTTCAAAATTTGTCGATGAAAGAAGTCTCTGCGGTCGACGTTCGTTTGGTCATGAGGCAAAAGCAAACGAAGAAGTTAGTCTATGATTGCGGAACTCAGACGATTAGTTCGTTTTCAAATTGGCTCATGCCTTATGAAGGATTTCTGGTGCCGCATTCAAGAACGGTCCTCAAGCAGCCGCTCACTTTCGAAATGCCAAGTAGTGCGTGGCGCTTGGATACCTACGAATCATTTGAAATCACCGAAGCTCGAGTCATCAAGAATCCTAAGGACCTTCATGAGGTCGGTCACCTTTACACCCTCTTTCACAACTCGACTCCGGCTCAAATCCTGGCGGTTCTCAAGAAGGACCCATCTCTGTGCAAAGTTTCGAGCCCACTCCATTTAACGACGACCCACATTGCGTTTGCGATTTCGACACTAGAGGTAATCAACTTTGTTCTTCAAAACGGTGGCTCGATGAAGGACACCACCATTCGTGGCGGCAAGGTGATTGACTATGCGCCGATGAATGCCGACGTCCGTTCATTGGAGATGGCAGTGAAAATGTATGGCGTGAATTATGTCAACCCCTTCGGTCAGGTTCCGTTGACCAAGGCACTGTTTGCCAACAATTCTGCGGCCGTCAAATGGCTACTAGCGCACGGAGCGAAGACCGAAATCGAAGATAAGAATGGGACAACCCCAGCGATGGTGGCAATCGAAACGGGGCTAACCGATTTTCTCGATTTGTTTGTCAAAGCGGGAGCCAACCCTCACTATTTGAATCGCAATGGGTACGGTTGGTTTCATATGGCGGTGTACAACTATAACATGCTGCCCGTGGTGCTTAAGTACAAGGTCTCCATTGAGCAAATGGACAAAAAGACCAAGGTAACTCCCTTTCTTTTGGCATGTGTTTTTGGAAACTATACTGCCATCGAATGGATGGTTGCTCATGGAGCAGATTATAAAGTGAAGGACGCCAAGGGACATGATGGCGTCTATTTCGCGCGGAAAACCAACACACTTAATATGGATAAGTTTTACAACGAAGCGGTTACGCGAGGTCTCGCTACCCGCAAGAAAATGAAGGGCTAGTGTTCGATGATTAAGTCGAATTAAGTGTAAGAACGATCGGGAATCCCAACAGACCCATTCGAAATCAGATCAAAGTGACAAATGAGAGATCATCAAGTTTGGCGGACATTGTTCATGCTTCAAATGCTTCCGCTCGGTGATGCCCTGATCCAGAGGATCACAAAAGGTAGCCAGGGCGTGCTTGCACCCCTGGATTAACATTGGCAAGTCCCCCGACCCAGAGGGTCGCAGAAGCTACTAGTCCAGTAAGTCCTCGTCAAACGATATTCCCGCAAAACGGAGCATTTCGATATATTCTTCGCGGAACGTCTTGGTTCGATGATGTTCAACTTGGTTTTCGATGTACTTTCTTACATTGGGAATCCGCTCTGGACTGACCGAAAAGGCACCATATCCTTCTTGCCAAGAAAAGTTGGATTGTTTGTTCTTCATCCAATTCGTCGATGCCTTTTTGAGTTCTCGAACGAGGTCCGCAACACATTGATTAGTTTTCTGCCCGATGAGAAGATGGAGATGGTCTTCGACTCCTCCAACAATCAGAGGTTGGTATCCCAATCCTTTGATCGTTCCCCCAATGTAGCCATGAACTTCGTTAATGATTTCCGGTTGGAAGTATGGATGTCGATTCTTGGTACCGAAAATGATGTGGTTATGAAGGCTGTAGTAAGTCGAAGGCACAATTCCCGAATCATATCATAGTTTCTGCGACCCTCCGGGTCGGGGTTAGGGATGTGCCATCCCAGGGGTCCCGAAGACGGGACACCCTGGCTACCTTTTGTGATCCTCCGGATCAAGACCTTGTAGCCGCAAGTAGAAACCCCACTAGAATGGTTGAGTAGGTTGAAGGCTTAGGTGCAGATCTATGAACCTGTATTAAGTTAAAGGTGAGACATCCAGGGGTCCCGAAGACGGGATACCCTGGCCTCAGAAAAGACTGACATTAAGTCAGTCTTTTCCAAGGACTCTTCATATGTGATCATCCGGATCAGAGCATTGATCCGGAGGATGGCAACTGAAGAGCCAATGGAAAAGACTGAATCAATGTCAGTCTCTTCTGGGCTCAGGAACAGGGCCTTCGACTTACTTAA
>JAYUOQ010000385.1:0-8482 GCA_043760685.1 Armatimonadota bacterium
CCAAAAACAGAGTTGAAGTAAACATTGTCGTATCCCAAATCAACCATAACATGTTCGGCCAATGAATTGGGTGGATTCGATGGCTTTCTAATTTATTTCTGTTGGTCTGATTCTAATCTTCGGATATCTCTTAGTACGAACCATAACGGAAAGAATCCAACCACACCAAACGAGCAATCAATCAGACGCCAACCGAATGGAATTCCACGAATGGGCCCAGCTATCAGGGCCAGAAAAGGCACCGCAACACACGCGATCATCCCCCATTCAATAATCCACTTGTTCCGGACCGGATCTTTTAAGGGACCGATAAAGGCGGTAGCGATGACAAGATGCCCGAATGCCAGCCAGTCAGTTCCGTAGGCTATAAACGGATATTTGGCGTCAGTTTCGGTTAGTCCTTGCTGTACGGTTCTGAGCCAAGTTGCCAGCCCACCGTCACCCTGTCCAACCCGCTCTACAAGAATGTTTAGCTCCCAAGTAAGCGGAAAGGCAGTGATTCCTGATAAGGCCAGACCCAAAATGAAGCCAATGATGAGGATTCTGATTCGCTTGATTCGTGCTTCTGTCGTCATAGTCGCTGGTCTTAGTTCAACCAAGTCGGAGGCATATGAAACTCGTGATCACCTTCGAGAATCTGGATGAAGTTGATCTGTCCAGAGTGGTAAGCCATGTTTCGGTATGCCCCCATCATGAGCATCTTGCCCTTGACTTGACCTCGCCAACTGGTGAATTCCGTTTCAAATACTTCGTCCGAAGCATTCCGAACCGTGTCTGCCAATACTTGACTACTAGCAACAATTTCGTCCTGGGCTTCTTTAATATCGGTCAAGTCGACTGCCGGTGGACGTTTTGATTCCTCGCCATTAAGCAACGATGCAAAGTATCGATTTGCCATTGCGCACTCGCCAACCAACTCAAAGATGGATCGCGTTGACTCGGCACCTTTGGTTTCTAACTTGGTACCTAACAAATCAAGATCGGTCGTGGAAAGGAAATGAACCATTGATTGGCCCATCTTCTCGATGTGCTCGGCCATAAACGCTTGGGCGGTCATGGAGTTAGTTTGACATGCCACAAGGGCTCGCGAATCAAAGATGCGCAGTTAGAAATTGACCACGCTGCTCCCTTAGGGGAGCTGGATAATTGAGCCCAAGCGAAAATTAGACTGAGGGGGTGCCAGTTCGGATTTTAGGAAAAGTAACGCTTACGAAGGCACTTTAATAGCAGCCAGATTCCCAATGCAACGACTGCAAGACCTGGAATTGAAGCAAGGACTCCGTAAAGCAGCCTTTGCCGATTGGACTCAGCAAGACCCTCTGGTGGCCCGATATAGTCTCCGATCATGGATGAGCCACCACAACAACAGGCTAATAATGCCCCGAAAAACATGAAAGCAACCGGAGCAACATAATCGATCCAATCGCTCCTTCCCTCTTTCTGGAGTTCAAGAAGAGGGATTCGTTCTTTACTTGGCTCTGGCGAGTCCACCACCTAGACCTCCGGCCTATATGAATCACCCGTTACGGCTTCGGTCTCAACACCTTTCTCTTCTTGCACCTTTGAAGCTTTCGGCCTGCGGTGCACTTTGTTGGTGTCGGAATTACTTTTTCGTTGCATCTTGACTCTAGCTCTCGAATAGAAGTCGTTCACTTGAACCTATAGTATTTCGACGTTGAGCGTTGTACAATGGTGTCGTGCATCCAAATTTTCAGGCGTCCCAAATTGAGCTAATTCGACGGCAAACGTTTGTAATGTGTCTTGCTTGGAGCTTTCTCTTTCTCTCCCAAAACTTCCGAACTTCGACTCCAATAATATATGGCGAAACTTTGGCGTCACGAGCTGAATGGTCTCAAAACCTAAACGCTGAAACCTACCGGTTGCAAAGAAATGCAGTTATTGCACTCGTCGGCATCCCATTCATTGCTCTTATTGGGCAAAGTAGACGAAACCGATTGTTGAAACGAATCCCAAATTACTAATTCTCCGTTAGCCCATTTGCGATGTGTGCCCAAATGCAAATCACGCCCTCGCCCTTGCCCTTAGGAGGGAGTTCGCTGCCTCCGCAGCCCGAATGGATCAAATTCAATCATCACTAATTCCTTTCAGATTTCCTAGAATACGCTGTGGAGGCTATGTCCCGGCGATGATTTTGCCAGCGAAAACCTTCCTCGAATTTAGCACGGCATGTGGCTAAATTCGAAGGTAAAACTCATCTGAGTTGGGAACAAAAAAGCACTATAGTAATCCGAAGGAACCTGGGATAACCTGCTTCGTAACGGCAACTTGTCTTGACTTCGCCCACCTATTTCAACGGGACCAAATCAAAACGCAAATGTGCCTCTCAATTCTCGATGACTGTATACGACACCAAGCGAAATTGAAAGGCTTTGTTGTCATGAGTCATCACATTCACCTGCTTGTGAGACCAAATGCAAAGGAAACTATTTCTCAACTGATGCAACCTCTCAAGGAAAATGCTGTGGCACTAATCAAGCCACGGCTCAACGAATTTGAGCTTAGTCAGTTACAAATGCAGGACGGCCTTGGTCGCCGCGCCTTTTGGAAGCGATCGTTTCGAGGCAATCCAATTCATTCTGAGTCCGTATTTGCTCAAAAACTTCACTACATTCATGCCAATCCAATTCGGGCGAAGCAATGCGATTTGGCGGAAGACTACACTTGGTCAAGTGCTCACCTCCGGTTGAATGGCTGGTTTGATGAGGAAGACACTCTTGATCTGAAGTTAGCAAGTGAGTTTTACGAGCGACTATCTGGTCGCTGAGCAAGAGTGAGAATGAAAGTGACCCCGCTGCCTCCGCAGCCCGATGTCGGGCAGCCCTGCAACACGTCGCCAACTATTAGAATCCGATGCACATGCTGTGGAGGCTAACGTCCCAGAGTAGCCTCCACAGCAGAAGCCGTACCTAGATCACAACATAGACTTGCAATTCATCTTTCCTTAAGGGCTGCGGAGGCAGCGAGTATTTCTCCTTCTTCATCTTCCTCCAAACTCCCAACTCCTGACTCCAAACTGTTAAACTAACTCCATGGTCCTCCTCGCCTTGGCTTTCCTCCAGCAGTCCGGTTGGGAATTTAACCCAAAGCCAGACAACTTCAGTCCATCGGCAATGGTTGACCTACGCTCGATGAACGAGGCGACCGCCGGTGAGCATGGCTATATTGCCGCCGACAAAAACGGTGACTTTGTGCGCGGCGACGGGCAACCGATCCGCTTTTGGGCAGTGAACACGATGGTCGGCCGAGACAAACCGTGGGTTGCGAGGCCACGCTGGACCCAAGTCGAGCCTTCGCTCGATAACCATGCACGATTTCTGGCAAAGCGTGGAGTCAACTTAGTGCGATTCCATGCCCAAATTGCACCAAGGGAAAAGCAGAGCATCAACGATGTTAACCGAGGCGACATCGACTGGATTTGGCGCGGGGTCGCGTCCATGAAAAAGCAAGGCATCTACTCGGTGGTCTCACCGTACTGGATGGTGCCGACCAAAATTCCCGCAAGTTGGGGCGTTCCGGGTGGAGCCCAGGGGGCAGACGGCCTGCTGTTCTTCGACCCTACACTTCAAAAGGCGTACAAAGGCTGGATCAAGACTCTTCTTAGCGAAAAGAATCCGTACACTGGGATACCGCTGGCGAAAGACACCGCTCTCGCCGTCTTCCAAATCCAAAACGAAGATTCCCTTCTTTTTTGGACAGTTAACAACCTAAAAGGAGCCCAGCGAGAAAACCTCAAGGCGAAATTCAACACTTTCCTGATTAAGAAGTACGGAAGCGAGTCAGCCTACAAAGCGAAATGGCAAGGCGCCGGTCAACCCGCCGACCAGCCCGGCAAGCCTGACCTCATCAACATCTGGGATATGACCCAACATCGAACAGGCGGCATCTCGATTCGACTTGGCGATCAGTTAGAGTTTTGGACTCGAACCATGTACGAATTCAACGCCGAAATCAAACGATTCGTCCGTGAAGACCTTGGTTGTAAAGCCTTGATCAATGCCGGAAACTGGCGCACTGCCGACACCGTTCGCCTCAACGACGCTGAACGATGGAGCTATTCCTCCTGTGAAGTCGACGCTGTGAACCGCTATACGGGTGGAATTCATAAGGGTCCAAACGAAGGCTGGTCAGTTGAGCCCGGTGACAAATACGCCTCTACTTCTTCTCTAACCAATCCGATCGAGCTTCCGATCAACATCAAGCAAACCGTTGGCCACCCGATGATGGTCACCGAGAGCATGTGGGTGATGCCTTGCGCGAACATGGTCGAGGCCCCGTTCCTCATCTCGTCCTATTCATCGCTCAATGGCGTGGACGCCTATTTTTGGTTCGCTACAACTGACGAGCAGTTCACTCCTCCACAAAGCGCCAACGGCTACAACCAGGGACAAATGAAGTGGTTTTTTGGCTCGCCCGACGTACTCGGGGCGTTCCCCGCTACTGCCTACATGTACCGAAAAGGCTTGATCCAACGAGGCGCACCCGTTGTTACTGAGGTCCGTCAACTGCAAGATATTTGGAATCGGAACGTGCCAATCATCGCCGGAGAGTCGGGTTACGACCCGAATCGCGACACCGGCGACATTGCTCCAACGTCGAACGTCAAGACAGGCGTGGATCCAATTGCCTTCCTACTTGGCCCGGTTCAGGTTCAGTACGACGTCAAAGGGGAGTCATTTGCGAGTACGAAAGGCTGGGATGTCGCCACTCGCACCGCAACCTCGAACACCAACCAAATCACGACCAATGGTCGAGAAGGAACAAGTGTGCTCAACGCACCAATGGCGCAGGGCTTTGCGGCGGAAGGCAACGGTCGGCGCCTCATCAAGACTGCCGACGTCACCGCCTTAATGCAAGCCAGTCGAGGATCGCTCGTCGTCGTTTCGCTTGACGACAGGCCGATAGCTACGAGTAAGAAGCTGTTGGTTCAATTCACGACCAAAGCTCGCCCTAAGGGATGGAAGGAAAGACCAGCGATGATCAAACTCGAAGGCGGAAAGGAAGTTAATGGTTTTGAAATCACCGATATCGGACATGCGCCGTGGGTGCTCGAAAATCCGGGGCTGAACGTCACCGTCGCCAATCCTGGACTGACAAGAGCCACGATGCTCGATTCGAACATGGTTACATCCGGCTCCGTCAAGCTTGAGAAACTCGCAAAGGGAGCCCGATTCGATTTCCCATCAAACACGCTCTATGTGATTTTGGAGTAGCCAACCCCTTAGACCGCAAAGGTCTTCGCATGAATCATGTCCGTCGTCTCCTTAATGTCATCGACCGTGTTCATCACGAACGAACGGTACTGAACGATCGGCTCTTGCAGCGGTTTCGCCGAAACGTAAAACACTCGAGCGCCTTGCACTCCCGCGGTCAAAGACACATAGTCTCCGTCGGCAAACAGAATCTGCTCGGGAGCGCTTACAGATCGGCCGGTTGTCTTGACTGTTCCGCGAACGACATAGGCAAAAGTTGCCCAACCGTGATCGGTCGGAATCTCGATCGTTGAATTGGCATGCAGCGAAATATCCAGGATCGTTGGGTTAACCGCGATACCCGTGAAAAGTCCGTCCGTTCCTTCAAACGATCCCGCGACAATTCGAACTGTTGCGCTTGGTTTAATAACTTCGGGAACGTCGTTGGCTGGTCCGCCAACATAGGATGCCGGAATCCGCTTCAGATGCTTGGGCAAGCTAAACCAAAGCTGCAGCATCTCAGCACCCTCGGTACCCGGCTTCATCATCTCTTCGTGGTAGATTCCGTTTCCGGCCGTCATCCATTGAGTTCCACCAGGACCGACAATGCTTTCGTTACCCATCGAATCCTTGTGGCCTATTTCTCCGGTCAACACGTAACTGACGGTTTCGATTCCTCGGTGTGGATGGCGAGGAAAACCGACGACATCGGAGTCCGCAGATATTGATGCATGGTCGAGGAGCATGATCGGGTCGAGGATCGCCATCCGCTCGCCGCCGATCACTCGATTAATCGTCACCCCTTTGGCTTCGTCTATTGAAGTTGGTGCGTAGAAGATGGCGGCTGGGGATTCAATCATAAGCTGATTCTACGCCCTGCAAAAGGAAACGAAAGCATCCAAAGATACAGAACTGAAAACTTCTCGAAAGCTAAACCGAGGCGGCCAAATCCTCTAACAACCCAACTGTGTCTTCAAATGAGATGCAGGCGTCGGTGACACTCTGACCGTAAACCATGTTGTCCGAAATATTCTGCTTCCCTTCCACCAAGTGACTCTCGATCATCACGCCCATAATCCCGTGATCAGGATTCGCCATCTGCCGACAAATATCCTCAATAACTAAACTCTGGTTTCGGTGATCTTTGTTGCTGTTGCCGTGGCTACAGTCGATCATGACCTTCGGCGCCAAACCATTCTTCTTGAGCAGACCAACGGCTTCTTGGACATGAACGGCCGAGTAGTTGGCCCCGGTTTGGGTTCCGCCCCTTAAAATGATATGGCAGTCTTCGTTACCTCTCGTTTTGAAGAGCGAAGAGACCCCTTGCTTGGTAATTGACGGGAACCAATGCGATTGCTCGGCGGCAATGACCGCTTCAACTGCCCGCTGGATATTCCCTTCAGTTGTGTTTTTGAAGCCAACTGGCATCGATAGTCCACTGGCAAGTTCACGGTGAACTTGGCTCTCGGTGGTTCGAGCTCCGATGGCGACCCAACTGGTAACGTCGGCTACGTGCTGTGGAATCTGCAAATCCAAAAATTCTGATGCGGTTGGCAATCCCATCTCGTTAATCTCGAGCAAGAGTTTTCTCGCACCGCGAAGGCCCTTATTAATGTTGTAGCTTTCATCGAGGTCCGGATCATTGATGAATCCCTTCCAACCGACGCTGGTTCGTGGCTTCTCGAAATAAGCTCTCATGACGATGACTAGCTTGTCTTCAAGCGATTTTGCTAAGGGAGCGAGTTTGGCGGCGTATTCAAGCGAACTTGCCGGATCATGAACCGAACAAGGACCAACGACCACGACGAGGCGAGGATCACGGCTGTGCAGAACGTCGGCAATTGCGTGGCGAGCTTTATCCACAGTTTCTGACACTTCATCAGACAAAGGATGTTCTTCGTGCAGGATTGCCGGCGGAATCATTGGCCGGGCATCGGTAATTCGTAAGTCGTCCGTTAAGCGCATGAGGGTTTAGCGCGGACGTCATTGTTCGCTACTCTTAGTATATCTGAGAGAGAGTTTAGAGTTCGGAGTCAGGAGTTGGGAGCAGGAAAACCAGCAAAAAGGAGAGGTACTGGAAATTTCTGGACAAGTTTTCAAGTTCACAGCGAAATTTGCGTTGGATAAATTTCAAATGTGGAAGATATTTAATATACTAGACGTACGTCTAGTATATTAACATACTAAAGTAGGAAGTTAAACGCGATTCTTGAATGCCCCGAAGGGGTGAGATTTCTCAGCCCAGTCTGACCGAAGGGAGGGCTGGGAGAATGAATCGATCTCAGGCGGCCTGAAGGGTAGCGTTTTCTTCACAAAATTCGACTATGCCTCAATCACTATCACGCGTCATCGTTCACATGATCTTTAGCACCAAGGGTCGCGCACCTTTAGTTACTCAAGATATTGAAGCAGAATTATACGGATATCTGATGAACGCCCTAAAGGCCGATGGCAATATCCCTATTCGGATCGGAGGATACGACGATCATGTTCATATCCTATTTGGGCAATCTCGAACCGTGACGATCGCCAAAACGGTGGAGAACATCAAATCATCATCCTCGAAGTGGATGAAGTCCAAACGACCAGAATTCGCGTGGCAGTTAGGCTATGCAGTCTTTAGCGTTGACCATCAAGGAACCGATGGAGTCGTCGCATACATCTCGAGTCAACGAGAGCACCACAAAGTCGTTTCGTTTCAAGATGAGTTTCGCACATTGATGGAGGAACACGGAATTCCAATTGATGAACGATATGTTTGGGAATGAGGAAACAGGCACTGCCCTTCAGGCCGCAATAATGCCCGGCCCACAACCCAGCCCTCCTCGTTGGGAACTCCGTTCCTTTGCTCGTCAGACTGGGCTGAGAAATCTCACCCCTTTGGGGCTATGGGAACCAGAAACACATAACCAAACCTTAATTGAACCTACGCAAATATGGCGTCTGAACCTGGACGAATAACCTGTGGAAAAGGATGCGCATAAAATGGGACAAATCGTGGTAAAAATATATATGGTAATCAATGGGTTGTAGTGACATAATCTTATAGCCCCTATATGTAGTGGTCAACGAACGAAAAATGCACTGCCCATTCTGCGGAAATGACGACCTAAAAGTACTGGATTCCCGTCCAGGAACCGATGCTTCGCTCGGAAGGTTAATCGTCTTACTGATCGCACCCGAAAGGAACGGCTGAGCAGCCGCCATCATGCGGATGTGTCCTTCGGCAGAGATGAATCGTCGACCCTTTCGTCCGCACTTGTTGGCGCAGT
>JAYUOQ010000386.1:0-3248 GCA_043760685.1 Armatimonadota bacterium
ATAGTAAACATAGCTCTCTACAGCACATTCGCCGTTTCCAGCATTCTGACTCCAAATTTGACCACCAACGTCAAGTCTTCAGTCCAGGAAGTCAGTGCCATCGACCGACTCAAAATGGGGAACCAACGATTTGTTGATGACAAGTCAGAGCATGGTGGTCAAGACAGCAGTCGCCGAATGGAAGTCGCCAAAGGTCAAAAGCCGTTCGCAATTGTCCTTACTTGCGCCGATTCAAGACTCTCCCCTGAAATCATTTATGACCAGGGACTTGGAGACCTCTTCGTTCTTCGGGTAGCCGGAAACATCGCTGAGCCAGGCACATTGGCAAGCATCGAGTATGCAGTCGAGCACTTAGGCGCCCGCCAACTTGTTGTACTTGGACACTCCAAATGTGGAGCAGTAAAGGCAGCATTTGACACTTACAATACAAAGCCAGTTGCGCACAAGGGACACGCTCACACCGAAGCAAGCTTCCTGCCCGGGCTCATTTCACAAATTACTCCAAGCGTGAAGCAAACAAGTAAGTGGAAAGGATCTGGTCTTGACAATTCAATTTCTCAAAATGTAATCAACACAGCCAAGAAAGTTGCTTCGTTGAACCCACTAAAGAAAATGGTGAATTCTGGAAAGCTCGCCGTCATGGGGTCGGTTTACGACCTCGACTCGGGCGTAGTTAAGAATATCTATATTCATAAACCAGCGTCCAAGTAGTCTCCCTTCGACGATCCAATCAAGTCCTTCCTCGCGCCCTGGAAACAGGAGCATTGAGGAAGGACTTTTTTTTGACGGTCTAAAATAGGAGTAAGTGCAAACCAGGGAAGAATTCATTGATGCCCATTGGGAGGAAGCACTCGTAATCGACGCAAGAATGCGCGAAGCGGCCAAGGCATGCGTCAAGAATTTCTTGGGAGAAGAGCAAGAGATTCCGGTCTTAATAAGTCAGGAAGCTTTGGCTAAATACGATTCCTCGATCGACTACTTCGTGTTGCTGGCTTACGCATATTCGATGACGACGCTTGATCAACGAATTTTAAAGTCGCGCTCATTTATCGAAGTCCATTTTCAAATGATCATTCTTCAATCTGCCATAGGAGACGAATGCGTAAAAGTCGTGGCAAGCACCGACTATGCAAAATTTTCGATTCGGAAGGCAATGCTTGGCAACAAAGTGAATGGAGAAGATCGGAAACAGGTTGGCTTAGAGCTATCCCGAATGCAATTTTCTATGTTTCAATCTCTCCCAATCAGTTACGATGAAATGACTGAGAGCAACAAGGCGGTTCCGAAAAAATCTGCATTAGGAATTTGGACTGCTCTCTGGCGAAAGAGTCTGACCAATGAACAACGTATTGAGCGTGAAGAAAAGCAAGCCGCGGGAGTTCAAGGGGAGATTGCGAGAATCTGCAAAGTTTGGAATCTTAAGTGTGAAGGTCCAATTGATCTAACGAGTTGGATGCTCACGGATTTTGAAACGTGTTCTGGTACCGCCTGAACTCGTTACTACGCTGAAAACTGGAGCCTGAAAGCTGAATACTAAAAAGTCAGGTACAATAACCTCGTCGGTTCTGCGGATTTTCGTTGACCGTTGACTTGAGCCCCACAAACTAAACCTTGGGAGGCTGAATTGAGCGGCTAACGTTTCTTCGGAATGCGATCTATCACGGAGCCTAAAACTACGATGCCCCTGAGTCCAGATAAGAAACAAGAAGTCATTAAGGATAACGCTGTCAAAGACGGCGATACCGGTTCTGCAGAAGTGCAGATCGCCATTATGCAGGCGAGAATCCTGCAAATTACCGACCACCTTCGAACACACAAGAAGGACAACCACGGCCGAAGAGGTCTCTTGGTTCTGGTTGGCAAACGCCGACGCCTTGAGGCGTATCTTCGCAACCGAGACGTTGTCAAGTACCGCGCACTTATTAAGAAACTTGGAATTCGTGAAGTTAAGCCCCGTTAAGAACGGAAGCTAAATGATACAAACAATTGAATTTGAGGTAGGCGGTAAAGAGTTCTACCTTGAGACTGGTCGCGTTGCTAAACAAGCAGGCGGAGCAGTCCTCCTCGGCATGGGTGAAACCATCGTTCTCGGCGTCGCTACGATGTCCGAGAATCCCCGACCAGGCATAGATTTTCTACCCTTAACCTGCGACTACGAAGAGCGAAAATACGCAGTAGGCAAAATCCCCGGCGGCTTTATGAAGCGCGGTGGACGACCTAGCGAAAAAGCGACTCTCGTTTGTCGATTAATGGATCGACCTCTACGACCACTATTCCCTAAAGGACTTCGAAATGACATCCAAGTCATCGCGATGACCTTCGCAGTCGAGCAAGATTGTCCTCCAGACGTCCTTGCTGTCTGCGCCGCTGGTGCAGCCCTTGCTGTCAGCGATGTCCCAATCAAAGCCGCAGTTGCTTGCGTACGAGTGAGCCGAATTGATGGCGAGTTTGTACTCTTCCCAACTGGCGATCAGATCAAAGCAAGTGACCTCGACCTAGTTGTCGCCGGTCACAAAGGTGCGATTTCAATGGTTGAAGCTGGAGCCAGCGAAGTTTCGGAAGCCGATATGGCCGCCGCGATGAAGTTCGCCCACAACGCTATTCGACAAATCGCCGAGAAGTTTGAAGAGTTCGGCAAGATGGTCAACAGGCCAAAGCGAGTTGTCAATCTTCACGCAATTGACGAAGATCTTAAGAAGAACATCACGAAGAAGTACGGTAAGGACATCGAAAAGGCACTCCTTGGTAGCAAGGACAAAGCCGTTCGAGAAAGCGCACTCAACGATCTCATCAAAGACATCGTCGAGAAGCTCAAACCAGAGTACGAAGGTAATGCTGCGATTCTTGGTCAACTCAGCGAAGCCGCCGACACCGTCGTCAAGGGCGTCGTTCGAGACTTGATCATCACCAAAGAGAAGCGACCAGACGGTCGAAAGCTTGACGAACTTCGAAACATCGAAGCCGTCGCCGGAATTCTTCCAAGAGTTCACGGTTCAGGACTGTTCACTCGTGGTCAGACTCAGGTCATGACCGTTGTCACACTTGGTTTGCCAGGAGATGCACAAACGATGGACGGAATCGAAGACGAAGAACCGAAGCGCTATATGCACTTCTACAACTTCCCAGCTTATTCCGTTGGCGAATGCCGACCAATGCGAGGACCAGGCCGAAGAGAAATCGGACATGGTGCGTTGGCTGAGCGAGCACTTCGAGCGGTATTGCCACTCGACGATCCAAACTTCCCATAC
>JAYUOQ010000387.1:0-3244 GCA_043760685.1 Armatimonadota bacterium
TAGCCGGGGACCTTGTTTTTTACCACGCCATGGAACGTTGGTATTCGACTTGCGCCAAACCGCCCATCGCGAGGAGGTGTGAGCATAAAGCTTCGGATCGACGTTAAATAGGTGCTGATTTCTTGGTCATGCGGAAAAGGAACGATCTTGGTTAGGACTTTTTCTTCGTGGCGTTTCGTCCCTTCGTGACCTATTGGTCGATTTGACGCGTACGTGAGTGATCCAATTGTCGTTAGCGCGACCGCTGGAATAAGCCAAATTGCAGCTTGTTTCATATTTCCCCTTCACATTCAAAGACGATCCAAATGAATCCCGAGTTACGGTGTTTTTTTCGTTCTTTTTCTTATAACAACAAACAGGATGAATAAAGTTGCCGACATATCCAAAATGATATCAGTCACGCATCCACCACGATTTGGCATAAGGCTTTGTCGACCTTCATCGGCGATCGAAATGGCAATGCAAAATAGAAATGGAATCCAAAACAGGCTCTTCGCATTCGTAATTTTGTCGGAAAGGTAGGCAAGGAAGAGAAAACCGAGGGTTCCATAAAAAGAGACATGAATCATCTTGCGAATAACGATGATGAGGTTGTTTAGTTGTTCAAGTGACAAGCCTAAGAAGTCGAAGTACGGCACCATTTGATCTGCGCCACCACTTGATCCGCTTAGGTAGGCGACCGCCCAGGACAAGAAGATTGCCAGAAATAGACTCCAATCGGACTTCTTAAGACCTTCTTTTGAGACGAGAAGGATCGTTCCAATTCCAGCTAAGACAAGTTCAATTGTTATGGATGTTGAAGCAATGTCTCGACCTTCTCGCCGCTCGCTAAGGAGCCAAAGCAGCGTCAGAGGAGCAAGCCAAAAGACAAGGATTCCTGACGTTTTGGAATCGTCGCGGAGGGGTTTACAACCTAAATAAAGCGCGGAAATCGAGGAGACGAGGAAAACGGTTGGGATGACGAACTTGGATTGGTTATCTCGAAAAATAAGTATTGCAAGCAAGACAATGATCGGTGAAGCGTATTTTGCAACTTGCTGCATGAGATACCATTAACATTATGCCGGTACCAGATGCAGCAACTTTTGCTCGAATGCTCGATTCAGCCCAAAAAGGAGACTATGCTCTCGCTTCAATTAATGTAACTTCGAGCACAACACTCAACGCTGCTTTGGCGGCTTTTGCCGAAACTAAGACCGACGGCATTATTCAATTCAGCACTGGCGGATCGGAGTTTGCGAGCGGTCCGATTAAGAGCATGTCTGAGGGGGCAATTGCTTTGGCTGAATACACCCATCGGGTAGCCAAAGACTTGCCGTGTTATATTGCTTTGACAACCGATCACTGTGTTCCGGAAAAAGTTGATAAGTTCGTCAAGCCATTGATCGCGGAGAGTAAGGATCGAGTTTCGAAGGGAATGGCCCCTTTGTTCAACGGTCATATGTTTGACGGGTCGGAGTTGGGACTGAAGGAAAACATGGCGATTTCTCAAGATTTGCTAAAAGCCATGGCACCACTTGGCATCATTTTGGAAGTGGAAGCTGGAGTTGTGGGTGGAGAGGAAGACGGAATTGATAACTCTCACGTTGGGCATGAAAAGCTTTATACGACTCCTGAAGACATGCTTTATGTTTATGAATGCCTCAAGGACATCGGTCGATTTACCTTGGCGGCAACCTTTGGCAATGTTCACGGCGTTTACAAGCCAGGCAATGTAAAGTTGGATCCATTGATTTTGAAAGCTGGAAACGATGCGATGAAGGCTAAGTACGGCAAGATTCTTGACCTCGTATTTCATGGTGGTAGCGGAAGTCTTCTTTCGGAAATCCATGATGCCGTTTCATATGGGGTTATCAAAATGAACGTTGATACCGACTGTCAATATCATTACTCGCGACCAGTTGTAGATCACGTTATGAAGAACTATGACGGGATGCTCAGGATTGACGGAGAGATGGGCGACAAGAAGACTTACGACCCTCGAGCATTTATGAAGAAAGCTGAGGCGGGTATGAAAGCAAGGGTTATTGAGGCGGCAACAGACCTAAAGAGTGTTGGGATTTCGTTAGTTTCAGCCTAAGTAACAATTCAGGGTGGTATCCTGCATAAATTCTATGATCATCAACGAGATCATCGGCAAGAAAGTTGTCGTGCATATTGAAAACGGGGCTCAGGTAGTTCTCCATCGGGGAATTCTTGAGCAGGCTGACGCCAATTTTATTCGACTGAAGAAAGATACTGAAACGATCTATTTTTGCCTTCACAAGACCATCGCCATTCACCCAGTTTAGTTACCGAGCCAGACCATGCCGCGAGTTGCCTGCGTCCAGATGGATGTTATATATGGTGATCGTGATGCAAATCTCACGAGGATTTCTCGCGAGATTTGCAACCTTGCCGAGCAAGGGGTTGAAATTGCTGTCTTTCCTGAATGCTGTCTGGCTGGCTACTGCATTGAATCGGAAGATCAGCGTCCTGAAATCTCGGTGGAATTAGATTCAACCGAGTTTGCGGTGATTCAGAGTACGGTTGATGCAACCGGCGTCCTCGTGATTCTTGGCTTTTCGGAGCAGACTGCGGGAGAGTTTTACAATACCGCCGGCTTATTTCAGCCAGATACTCAACCCAATTTTTACCGAAAGACTCATCTTCCTGAACTCGGCTATGATCGGTTTGTTACTCCCGGATCAGGTCTTCCGGTTTTTGAAACGAAGTTCGGAAATATTGGGATACTGATTTGCTTCGATGTTCGATTTCCCGAGGCAGCTCGGATTTTAGCGCTTAAAGGTGCGGATGCCATTTTCTTACCTACGAATTGGCCTCGCGGTGCAGAAATCAGTGCCGACGTTCTTGCGATTGCACGAGCGGCCGAAAACAAAGTTTTTGTTGTGACTTGCAACCGGGTTGGAACTGAGCGAGGATTTACTTTCATTGGTAAAAGTAAGATTATTAGTCCAATGGGTGAGATTTTGGCGAGCGCGGGATCGGATGAAGAATGCATTGTTGCTGACCTTGACTTTGAATTAAGCCGCAATAAAAGGAACATAACCATCCCGGGTAAGCATGAGACGACCGTTTTTGAAAGCAGAAGACCCGAACTTTATGGTCCTATTTTCGGTCAGATTGAGCAAATTGGAGAGAATACGCAGTAAAGTAGACCATCCTTTGCGTGAGAAAATAAGATGAGATTAGGCGGAAAAACAGTAATTGCATTGGCTTGGGTTGGCTTCTTGGCCATCGTGAT
>JAYUOQ010000388.1:0-3237 GCA_043760685.1 Armatimonadota bacterium
CGGGCCAATACCAGTCATTGGTCGAGACTCGATAATAGGCTCTAATTGCTTCCACGCCATTTGACGAGCCATAAGCGCTGGGTCATTGGATGCTGGGCGAAGACCGTACTCGAACTTCTTCGGAAAGAGAATCAGCGGAATCGTAATGCACGCCATAACAATAATGGAAAAAACGATTCCCAAGTTCTTGTTTCGACGAAATTGAAGGAACAGAATGGGAGTAAGACCTACAACTAAACCCGCGTAGTACATTGTTCGATACTGAGCGACAAGTATGACGACAGCGAAAAAGAGCACTCCAGCCCACTCTTGCCATTTAAGGTTTCGATTGATAATCGGGGATCCCAGGAGTATCATTCCCGCAAAGCCTTCGAACCCAAGTTGTGAAGGGTAATCGGTTGTTCCAACTGGCCTAAAGATTGACATTTCAATCGAAGTGGCGAATGTCGTAAGAGCCCAACTCACATTGAACAACTGCATCATTCCAATAACACCAGAGAATCCAAAGAAGATAATGATCGTATTTTTGATCCATTTTCTTACTTCGGGACCACAATACACCGCTTGCATGATTCCGAGCCCCATCATAAAATAGATGACTAGGTGTGAAGTTTGCCATCCAAATGTGAGAAACAAAGTTCTCCCAATATCCTTGTTAATAAGAATGCCGTCGAAAATAGCGTAGGCATAGAAAATCAAAACGAAAACAGCCGCGAACGGTACGCGCACTGGAATTTTGAAGAGAGAAACTCCGGTCAATAACTGAAGAAAGCAAGAGATTGGAATGACATAGTCAAGTACCCAACCATATCCAGCTACGGTTTGACGGAACAAGTACACCGTCATGAACATGCATAAAAGTGCGTTGAGGTAGGCCCAGATCATGAAAGACTTTCGTAAGCCAAACATCTTTCGCTCGGGGTCCTTTGCTCGCCTAACCGTATCGATGATGAAGTTAGGTGCCGCGGAATCTGGAAGAACCGCAGGAATTGCTAACTTCCTTGTCCGAGGTTGCATGTCTTACCTTCGAGCGATACTTGTACCAGTTCGAGTTCCAAAAGGTTCCTCAACCGGCGATCCATTCGTCAATACGATACTCATTTCCTTTGCACCAGATTTTTGTAGGATTTCTTGTGCAACTGGAATGGCTCGGTAACTGGTTGTCTTCGCGCTGATGACCATACACACTTCATCGACGTAAGTAGCCAATCTGGAGGCATCGGCGAAAACGTCTACAGGAGGACAATTGATAACAACTGTATCAGCCTTGCCTCTTAGATCTTCAATCAAGCTACTCATGTAAGATGAGTTAAAATCGGAAAGGCCGGTCGGCGAAGCTGCCCCAGCAGGCAGGATCATCAAATTGTTATGTTCGGTACTGACAAAAAGGTCCGTTGATTCTCCGGGAAGAATTGTCCTTCCCAAAATCTCCGCAACGCCGCTCCTGCCTTCTACGCCAAACAACTCACTCAATCGAGGTAATCGTAGATCGCAGTCAACCAGGGCTGTCTTTGACCCAGTTTTCGACATAGCAACCGCAAATTCGGCGGCAGCCCCCGTGGAATCAACGTCTTCTCCGACTGCCGTAAACAAAATGACTCCCGGACGGTTTTCTTTTGCCATCATCGAGAATGCCATGTACCTGAAACTTTCGATCGGCTTAAAGTTGGCATCCCGAATCTCCGAATAATGTCGTCTCGCCAGAGGCTTAGGCATCATGGGGATTGAAGCAGCGACAGGCAGGGCTGTTAGCTCGGCCAATTGCCAACTGGTGTGAACCGGAAGTCGGAAGGACTCCATGGCAAATGAGTAGGCAAGACCAATGAGAGAACCTACGATTGCAGCAAGGATGACATATTTTCTAGTGTCTGGCGCAACTGGCTCACTGCTGTTTTCTGGCTCGGCAACGTTCAAAATTTGGCTAGTACTACCCGCTGCGGCATTAGTAAGCTCTTCAACCCATTTCTGGTTCTTCTGGAACTGCTCTTCCTGGACAAGTCTGCTTCGTTGAAGCTCAAAGAATTTTGACTCAACCGCTGGATATGCGGCGGCTTTTGCTTGGGCTTCGGCAATTGCCGCATTGATGGGAGCTAGTGAAGAAGAAAGACTACGCACTTTTGCCAAAGCGGCCGCCTCTCTGCCCTCCAACTCCGGCTTAACCGGGTTCGGCACATTCAAATCGCTCATTTTCATAAACGCAGGTTTCGTTTCAAGGCCGACTCTCTTTGCCGTCAGCGAGTCTAGCTTTGCTTGGAGACGTTTAACGCTCGGAGCATCGTCTAGAAATCTTTCCTTTTCTGCATTCAGTTCAGTGACTGCTGCCGCTTCCATCTGTCGATAGAAATTAATCATTGGGTTAATTTCTGTCTGTTTTGCGCCTGGTATCGTGGTGTTAATTCTACGCAAGGCTGCCCGAACACTTTCTAGCTCGCCCTTGCCCCCTTCCAATTCAGACTCGGTTAGCGCCTTTCGGTCAACTAGTCTCGCGATTTTTTCAGTTAGAGCTTGAGCTCCGGAGGAGATATCAACAATGTCATTCGCAATTTTCAATTCACGAAATTCTTTGTCAATTGCGTCCAGCTTTGCTTTCGCTTTGCGTGATTGGTCTTTGACGCTATTCAAAGCGTCGCGTACCGATGTACTGGACCGTTCTTTACGGTAATCGGCAAATGCGGTAGCAACATTGTTAGCGATCGACGCGGCTTCATCAGGAGCCATTGCTTTTACTCGGATCTTAACGGTTCTCTGTTGCTCAGGCGCATATTGGTTGAGCGAAGCAGGAATAACCAAGTCGAACATTGGATAGAGCTCTTGAAAGGATTTTCCGGTAGCAAGTGCTTCACGTCCAAGCTCTTTCGAAGCCTTTTTCAACCCAGCTTCAAATATCCTTCTCGATTGCAGAATTCCAGTATCTGAATCCAAATCATTCAATGATCCAGCAAGCAAAAGCTTCTGTAGTTCGATGGGCATTGTTTGGTCAGGTCGAAGCTGAGGACTTCCTGCAATAACTTCAACAATGGCTTCGTACAATTTCGGTGAGCGAACTGCAATGAAAAAACCAAACAATCCAGCAATGATTGCGGCAAATAATGTTCTTCGGATATGGACTTTTAACATTCGGTAAGACTTCCCTTAAATAACTGGCACAAACTAAACCAAAACTTCATTTGACCAAAAATAGCTAACATCTTGAAACAAACTTTCGATCCTTGAAGAAGGCTTAACGCTCATCCAAGA
>JAYUOQ010000389.1:0-8389 GCA_043760685.1 Armatimonadota bacterium
GTTTGTCGCTGACGGAACCAAAACCAACTACAAACTCAGAACCAAAAAAGAAGGTTCCGTCGTACACTTCCAGGCAATTTCGGATGGAAAGGTCGTTGACGAAGAAATTTATGACGTCCAAGACGACACAGTCTTATTGAAAGCTGCTGCTGGAGAGATTTTCGAACCTCCGATTACTCTTATTAAGTTCCCGTTAAGCGTCGGAAACCAGTACAAGTGGAGTGGCAAACTGAGTTGTGAAATCGAACACATCAGTGCCAGTGCCATCATTACAACGTCAACCGACTTTGTCCAAGGCAAAGACAAAAGCGATGACGCAATCAAATCCGAAATGAACTTGAAATTTGGTGAGGGAGCCAACCGCAAACTTTCCTTTTGGTTTGTAAAGGGCAAAGGCATCGTCAGGACCGAAATGTTCAAGAACATCCGGGAGCCGGAACACTAATGGCTTCCATAACCCTTCGCCCGTCTTCCGAATCCCGAAACGAAAAAGTTGGCATAGATTGGTGGCTGTTAGGCACGGCAAGTTTTCTAATCCTTGTAGGACTTACTGCCATCTTCAGTGCCGTGCAAGGTTCAACCAATTTTGCCGAGTTCAAAAAGCAGTTTGTGTTTATCCTGCTGGGGGTTTTGCCGGCATCCGTTTTTGCATTTTGCCATCCGAGATTGTGGGCAAAGGCATCCGTGTTTGTTTACATCCTCAACCTTTTGCTGTTGGTTGCTGTATTAGTGAGGGGAAACACTCTAAACGGCGCCGAACGCTGGATTTCAATTGGCGGTTTCCAATTTCAGCCAAGTGAAATGTCAAAGATTTTTATTGTATTGACGCTAGCTTCATTCTATGCTTCTCGCCAAGATCGGATCAAGGAATTCAGTACATTTGGAATTGGCTTGCTCCATGTCTTAGTGCCAGTCATGCTCATCATGAAGCAGCCCCACCTGGGTGCTTCGCTCCTTATCTTATGTCTTTGGGTTGCATTAAGTTTGGTCGCTGGCGTTTCGCCAAAGTTCATGATTGCCGCAATTGCATCGTTCTTTGTTCTTGCAACTCTGGTCTATAAATCACCTACGGTTCGACATATGGTCATTACTGACTACCAGTGGGAGCGCATCACTGGACTTCTTGGGATTGAAACCAAGGGAGGTAAGTCCCTGAGCGACAAGAAACTCCAGGTGAGAATGGCATCATATGCGTTCGCTAACGGTGGAATTGGCGGCACCGGATATCTAAAGGGTGAGGCAAAAAAGAAGGTTCCGTTCGTCAGTACGGATTTCATATTTGCATGTGTCGGAGAGGAGTTCGGAATGATTGGCTGTTTCGCCTTGCTGGGGATTTTTGCCATGTTCTTCTATCGAATATGGCTCGGAATGCTTAGCGCTGCGGACCTCTACTATCAACTCGTCATGGCAGGAATCCTAACCGTATTCGGATTTCATGTCATCGTCAATGCCGGAATGGTCTTGGGGA
Source organism: Armatimonadota bacterium (assembly GCA_043760685.1). Classification (GTDB taxonomy): domain Bacteria; phylum Armatimonadota; class Fimbriimonadia; order Fimbriimonadales; family Fimbriimonadaceae; genus Fimbriimonas. Next base: position 1,469 of record JAYUOQ010000389.1, read on the forward strand.
TTCTTCCTGTTGTCGGGATGTGGCTCCCCTTCCTAAGCTACGGCGGAACGGCCATTTGGCTTTCCATGAGCCTTGTGGGATTGGCATTAAATGTTCGTGCCCGAGAAAGGGCAGTACTGTTCTAATCTGCATCGAAATACCTCCGACGAACGTAATACGGCTATAATGAATCTGAGAGCACAAGGATGGTGCGAGGAAAAACTAAAGTGAGTGCCAAAAAGCGCTCCAAAAAAGCAGTTGTTGTTGCCAAGCGCAAGGAAGCGGTGCCTAGTCACCATAAGTTTGATATTGCCGCAATTGGCTTTTTCGCGCTCGCCGCTTTGTGCGTTGTCGCCCTCCTCAGCAAGGATTCAGGAGCTGTTGGTGATGTCATCGTCAAAGTCTTTTCCATCATTTTTGGGAAAGGAGCCTGGGCAGCACCGATAGCCTTTGCCGCAATGGGCTTCATGTATCTTCGTGGTCATTCGCGGCAGCGGGGCCTTCGGTCAGCATTTGGCGTAACCCTTGTCTTGCTTGCAATTCTCGGTGCTTTAGCGAAGTCATCAAACGGAGACTTCTTTGACCCGCTAATCGTTGCCGAATCTGGCGGATACCTAGGTGCCGGCGTTTGTGCCTTGTTTACTGCGCTCTTGGGCGGAGCCGGAAAAGCAGTTGCTTTCCTCGCCATGGGTTCAATCGGAAGCATCCTTTGCCTTGAAAAACCTCTTCGAGAAATCCTCACTGACTTTAAAAATAAGGCCGCGCTCCCGCCAACCCAAGATGAACCAGAAGAGCGAATCAAAGGCAAGAAAGCTGTTGTTATGCTTCCCGATCGAATTTCGAACGACGACGAAATTCATCCCGCTGTTCGAGAAGCCGTTGCCCGTGAAGCTGCCGAAGAAGCGAAGCCGAAAGAGAAAAAGGCAGCAACTATTCGCGAAATGGTTACCGCTAAGCCAAAGGACTTTAACATTGAATCAAGCGTTCCGAAGGAGGGTTATCAACTTCCTCCAATGGACTTGCTCCAACAACCAGCCGATCGACCAAAACGAACTGCTCAAGAAATGCAGCGAAACATCGAGACGATCGAAGGCACCCTTGAGCAATTTGGAATTGACGCCAACGTGGTCGAAGTCGCCACCGGTCCCACCATCACGCGTTACGAGATTCAGCTTGGCCCAGGAATTCGGGTTGCCCGAATCGTGAGCCTTGCCGACAACATCGCCATGGATATGGCCGCGTCTCAAGTCCGTGTCGAAGCTCCAATTCCTGGCAAAGCCGCAATTGGCCTAGAAATTCCGAATGTATCGTCAAGCACCGTTAACCTTCGAGAATTGGTCGACTCAGATGAATTCCTGAATCACTCGTCAAGGCTACACGTCGCACTTGGTAAGGATGTTGCAGGTGTAAATCGATACGCCGATCTGACCAAGATGCCTCACCTGTTAATCGCTGGTGCAACCAACTCCGGAAAGTCCATCGGGCTAGCTACTCTCATCACCTCCTTACTTATGCGGAACACGCCGAAGGATCTTCGGTTAGTCATGATCGACCCCAAACGGGTTGAATTGACTCTGTTTGACCAAATCCCTCACCTTCTCTGTCCGGTCATCAAGGACGTGAAGGAAGCTCCCGGCGTCCTCCGTGCAGTTTGGCGTGAAATGGATCGCCGTTACGATCTTCTGAGCGAAAAAGGCGTTAGAAACATCGACGGATGGAATGCAGAAGCATCGTTCAACGACAAGATGCCTTACATCGTGGTCATCATCGATGAGCTCGCTGACCTCATGATTCAAGCCAAGGCCGAAGTCGAAACCTCGATCGTTCGACTTGCCCAACTTGCCCGCGCTGTCGGAATCCATCTCGTAATCGCCACTCAACGCCCAAGCGTTGATGTTATAACCGGAACCATTAAGGCTAACATTCCTAGCCGAATCGCCTTCTCGGTTGCCTCTCAAATTGACTCCCGAACAATCCTCGATTCCAAGGGTGCCGAAGCCCTCATTGGCCGAGGCGATATGCTGTTCATGCCGATCGATGCTAGCAAACCAGTCCGGGTCCAAGGGTGCTACGTTACCGAACAAGAAATCGCGAAGATTTGTAAGTTCTGGCGCGAACAAGAAGCCCCGAACTATGCCTTCGATCCTGCCGAATTTGATGCAGTGGACATGGTTAAAGCCAGCGGAGACTTTGGTGCCGACATCGACCCAATGTGGGAAGAAGTTGTCCGATACTCAGTCGAAAACGGAACAGTTTCGACTTCGATGATCCAACGCAAGTTCCGACTTGGATTCCAACGTGCCTCCCGTTTGCTCGACCAGATGGAAGAACGAGGAATCATTGCCGCAAAGGATGGCCCTCGACCTCGCGAAGTCCTCATCGGCATCGCCGACCTCGAATCCATCTTCTCCGGTGGAAGCGGTGCCCCTGTTTATGAGATGGGCACCCACATCGATGATTGGGAAGAAGATTCGCCGTAGTTGTTCTCTGCTAACATAGAAACAAATGCTAATCTCTTTGGCAATTCTTTCGGTATCCATGATAAACCAAGTTTCGACTGACCATCTCAAAGCAACGCTTACCGAGCTTGCCACTTATCCAACCCGCAACACGAGTTCGCCTGGACTTCAAAAGTCAGCCGAGTGGGTTGCAAGCGAATTTCGCAAGATTCCTGGGTTGGAAGTCGAAATCATGAAGTACGAGGTTAAGCAAAGCAGGCGAATTCCTGCCGATAAGACCGTTGTACAGGTGGTAGCGACGCTAAGAGGAGAAACCGATCGAAGGGTTCTTGTTGGCGGCCATCTCGATACGATCAGCGTTATTGGTGATCCTTTGACCGCAATTTCACCGGGCGTAAATGATGACGGTAGTGGCGTTGCCCTTACCATCGAAAGTGCGCGAGTTCTTGCCCAAAAGAAGTGGCGGAACACGCTGGTGTTCGTCGCTTTTACGGGTGAGGAGCAAGGGCTGTTAGGTTCTGGTGCGTTGGCTGCGAGGGCGAAATCTGAAAAGTGGCAGCTTGAGGCGGTATTGAGCCATGACACCGTAGGTAGCTCTCGGGCTGGCAACGTAAAGGACACCAAGCGCGTTCGATTGTATTCGGAAGAACTGGCTCCGCTCAAAAGGGGCGAGGTCGGGGTGGAGCACAACAGTCGAGAACTGGCTCGGTTCATCGAATGGAATAGCCGCGGCAAGCTCGGCGGGTTCGCACCATGGCTCGTGTTCCGAAAAGACCGTTTCCAGCGCGGTGGCGACCACACTCCGTTCAATAATCTTGGATTCACAGCTGTTCGGTTCGTCGAAGCAATCGAGTGGCTAGACCATCAGCACAACGAAAAGGACACCATCGAGTGGATCGACTGGACTTACCTAGCTAATGTTACGAAGCTCAATATCTTGACCATGGAAGCGTTGGCATCTGCCGGTGAGGCTCCAGCTGGCGTCCAATACGATGCAAAGCAAGCCCATGACACCACAATCCGGTGGAAGAGCAAACCAGGAGTCAAGTACGTTGTCTATTGGCGAGAAACAAACTCCCCAACCTGGCAAGGCGTCCAGATGGTGGGTGAAACCGACCAAGCTGTCGTGAAAATGAAAAACAAAGACGACCACATCTTCGCTGTCGGAGCCGAAGGCGGCATCCCCGTCAGCGCTGGTTAAGGATGGATTGAATGCTTCTCCAATGCATCAAGTAATCGTTGAAGGGGACTAACGCTCGGTACGAAGATTTCGTGACCTAATCTCTTCGTATTGATTATCTGGTAGCGCTTGAATTACCATCACGACGACAGAATTGGGATTTGCTTCTTGAGTACTTTCCCGCCAAAACTCGCCTTTTGGGGGTAATTCCATCGCGTAGATTGTGATTTCATTGTCCATATTGTCCTGAAACATTGCATAGCTGACTTTATCATTCGGCTCAGAGGTTTTACTCTTCCAGCCCCTTAACTCTGCTTTCGCCTCGGCAACGACGTAGGAAAAGGATTCTTTCCAACTATATATCCCCCATTCCCAGCCATGATTGGGTCCGTGGCTCCCACTGCCTTGCAATCCATGGCGAACCATCGAGTGTCCGTCTAAAAATCGATAGCTAATTGAAGGCGGTCGAAGAGCAACATACCAATAGGTAAGGGAAAACAATCCGAACAGAATCGAGATTGTAACAAAAAGTACTCGTATTACTTTTCCAATTCTCGAACCCTCTTTTTGCACACCTAAAACCCGACGCCCGACGCGCCACCAGCAATAACAATCGGTGGCTCCCGAAAGCCTTTCCGATCCAGCGCGGTACGAAGTCGTCTTGTTTCTGCCAAGTACCCCGGCAAGGCATGAGGAGCCTTCTTTGCAACCGAGAACGCCCGCTCAAACACCGACCACATCGGTTCAATGTCGTGGCTCAGGTCAAACACCATCACTCCGTTCGACGAAGCCACTGCCGCCTGAAGCACATTCCCTAAACCGACCGGATTGTCTTTGAAGTCCATCAACGATATGCCTGCGTAAACAAACGTCTGGTCGTGGGCGGCTCGGTAGGAAAGTGTGCCTGCAGATTCAACCGTAAACCCTACTCCTCGACCTTCAACCAATGCATCGTAACCAGTTGCCGTCGGATAGTAGCAACCGGTAATCAAGAAATCGAGAGTTGGCGCAAAGCCCGTCTTTTGATACTCTGGAGTCAAGAACCAAAATCCTGCATCCATCGCTGGAGCAGCCCAATTGTTGCCATATTGCTGATATTCACCGTACCAGGAACCAGCATAAACCCCAAGCTGCATCTTCGGCTTGATTTGCCGAATCCGCGTTCGGCTTTCGGCTACAAATTTCTGAAGTATGCCCGCTCTCCAGGCCATCCATTCGTCGTAAAAAGGACCAGGCTTAATGCCTCGATTAAGTTGAGTGCTAAAAGAGAAATTGAATTTGAAAACATCGTCTGGCCACTGGATCCGCTTGCCAATGTGCTGCTGAAACATCGTTTGAGCCAACGGACTGAAGTCACCGTTGAGCCCCGAGTACCGAAGCCTGTCGTCAAAAATCACGCCATCAATATCGTAGTTTGTGGTCACTTCTTCGACCAAATCAAACAACCTTCGACGCACACTAGGATTCGTCGGGCTCGTCATTAGCGGATACTGCTTGTCATTGACCGAATCACCAATACGTACAAAAGATGGCTCAGATTCGAGCTTAACCGTCCCATTAGCGATTCTCACGCTCTGCAACATCGCCGCTCCAAGACCCTGCGAAACGGCATAAAATCCACCCTTAGGCAATGGCTTCCCGTCTTCAAGAATGTTGCCGTTCCGGTCGCAAGGTATCCCATATGAATTAGCCGGAGGAGGTGTGCTTAAAAATGTCACCTTCGCTGTGTCCAACTTGGTCGAGTATTCAAACTTGTGTTCCCCAATGCGAACAACTGGCTTTGCCTCGTAAAGAACCGATTGTTCATCCGGTCGATTGAATCCTGGCCCTCGATTTACCAATCGATGCCCATCACAAAAGGCATTCATCGATACAAATATCGACAAATTGTTCTTTCGAGCTTCAGCACACATTGGTCCGAGCGGATCAAAATCTCCGAGTTCTTTCCCCTTCCACTCCTTAAGCTTTGGCGCATATTTGGAGGGGTAGACCACTTCACTCGAAAGCGGTTTGACGTCGAAAACGATGGTGTTGAATCCCGCTGACTTAATTCGAGCCACAATCGCTTGAATCTTCTCAGGCGTGTTGTATCTCTCAACATTAGCAGTGGCATCAATCCATATAATGCGGGCTTCAAGGCCGTATCGGGAGCAGACTTGTTTTGCTGGTCCGTTATATTGAAGTTGCCGGTCTAAAATGATCGGCGGGAGTCCGGGAAGAGGGTTTCCTGGCTGGAAACGACCTTGGGTTTGGGCTAAAAGAAATAAACCGGGCACGAAAGGCATGCCCGGTTTTACCCGCCTTTGACTAGGCGGCGAGTGCTTTCAGCACACGTTCTCGGGCATCGTCGCCTTTCTCTCGAATAACGCTATAGACCCAGTAGGCAAATTCCGTGTCCGAAGCCTGTTCCTTAAGGTCCACATTTTCACCGCTGATTACGATGGCATGAGTCGGCTTAAATGTCGCATTAAGGGGGACATTCAGGCTGACTCCCTTCGGAGCCTTTGCAATTTCAAGAAATTCGAAATGGTTCTCCAACTGCCACTTTTTGTTGAATACATGCATGTTACGGGCGATATTTGCCTCGTAATCAATGTCCAACGCTGCAAAAGTCTTTGACCCTTCGTGATAAAGGAATGCGCCATCAACAACCCAGTTTGTGAAGCCAGCCAACTTAGACCGGACGCAAAGATCATCGTCTTCAAAGTTGCCCAAACCAAACACCGGATCAAATCCACCAATCGCAGTCAAACATTCAGGAGACATCAAGAAGCATAATCCTCGGATCTGATTCCACGGCGAAGCCGAAGACTTCTTGGCGTGCAAGTAGTCATTGGCCTTTCGCATCAAACTCGGAAGGTCAGAGTATTGTCCAATTTCAACTTGTTGCTTGCCTGCTACCTTGTTCGAAACCACTCCTAGAAGCCCAGGATTCTGATCCATTGACTTCAAGTTGTTATACGCATGAGCAAGTTCGCCGAGGCATCCAAGCGAAGCGTAGACATCGTCATTAGTAACTCCATAGGCATCAAAGCCGCCTTTCGCCTGTAGATGTTCCAGACCACGGTTCGCGCCTTGCCCGTATCCGGTGTTCTCTATATTCTCCAAAAGAGACAAGAAGTGGGGCGCTTGCGCCGCAAAATCGTACCAAAGCTTTTTGTTTGCCGTATCTGTGTTGTTGAGGACAACCGCAAATTCTACTTCGCCAGGATAATAGGTCACAAACGCGGAGATGCTCTCAATTCCCATCTGGGCGTTGTTGACCGTCGGCATCGAAAAGCCAAGTTTTGGCCATTGAGGCAA